>CAIXAA010000193.1 GCA_903917305.1 uncultured Myxococcales bacterium
CGGTTCGGGGTCGGTGGACCGCGCGGTTCGAGCCGCGTAGCTATCCGACGCACTGCAGGGCACTTCGATCTGGCGGGACTACGGCATCAGCGCTCGAAGATCAGCGCCGAGTTTCCGTTGCCGAGCGGCAGCGGCGACACGAAGTGCCAGCCCGACGCCGTCATCTTGTTCAAGTCCTCTTCGTAGCCGCCCATCCGCATGCTGGGGTCGACGATCTTGTACACGTGCGGCTTCGGCGCCGGCGGCGGGGCCTCCTGCGCGTGGGCGCTGGGCACCAGGGCCTTGTGGATCGGCGCGCCAAAAGCCACGCCAAGGACGATGCCGGCGGACAGGGCGATCAGGGTCAAAATCGGGGTCTTCATCGTGCTTCTCCCAGACAAGTAGAAACGCGCCCGGGGTTGTCCCGCGCGCGGTTGGACGATGGCTTGCGCCTCCAGCGTGTCTGGCTTGCCCCAGCCTTCGACCGTGCCGCAACCACTCCCAGTCTCTCCGGAAGCAAGCTTGGCAGTGCCGACTTTGGGGCGCGCCCGGCGGGATGTCAACCGGCGCCCGCCGCTACGGTCCAGTGGTCAGATCGACTCGGCGCGCCGCAGGAAATGCGATGGACTTCCGGCGCATCTGGCCGTTCACGACCGCCATGACGTCGTAGGTCTTCGCCGTGGCGAAGAACGCCACGCGCCCCTTGCCGAGCATCTGGCCATCCACCAGGACCGGCACGCCCGGCGGCGCTTTGACGACAAGGCATTCCTCGCAGGCATCCGCCATCTTCTCGAGCGTTTGCACGGCGCGCTCGATGCGAATGCCAAAGGCGATGTTGCTGGCACCCTGCAGGACGGCCGTGGCGACGCCGAGCGCGCGGCCGTGGCGGTCCAGGATCGGGCCACCGCTGGTGCCGGGTGTGATGGGGATTTGCGTCTGGAACACGGTGCGGTCGCGGCCGGAGGAGTAGATGTTCGTGATCATGCCGGAAGTGAAGGTCCAGATGCCGCCAGCGCCGTGGCCGATGGCGGCCGCCCAGCTGCCGATGCGCACGTGGCTGGTCGCGCCGAAATCGAGGCCGGGAACGGCACCCGCAGGCACCTGGACCAGCGCCAGATCCACGTCGTCGCTGGCCACTTCGGCGACCTTGCCCGCGAGGCGCTTGCCGTCCACCAGCACGACCTGCACGTCCACCTGTCCGTGGATCACATGCTCGTTGGTGAGGATGAGCCCCGTCTTGCCGACCGCGAACCCCGAGCCGAAGTGGTCGCCGGCCGCGATGAACACGACAGATGGCGCGGCCTTGTCGAACAGCGACTGCCACGCCTGTTCCAGCTCGCCGAGCGCATCGGCCGCGCACGGCCGCGGCAGCAACGCCAGCAGCGCCATGGCCAGCAGGCTAGAACGCGGCGCCAACGGAGACTCCACCAAGGTTGGCACCAGGGGCATCGAGGCGCGCGAACCACCGCGCACCGGGCGCGCCGCGTTGGGTGGCGTCGCCGGGCAACCCCAAGGACTCCCGCAGCTTGCGGTTGTGGCGCTGCGCCATGTCGTACGCTTCTTGGGGCGATGCGGGGTTGGTCGGGATGAATAGCGCAGCAACCAGCACCGCCGTCCCGATGCCGCTGATGACGAGGCCGGTCGTCAATCGCTTGGTGTCGGATGCGGTGGCCTGGTCGAGGCACGTCGAATAGCCCGACGACGTGGTCGTGTAGGCCGTGTCGCACTTGCCCGCCGAGTCGCCGCCCAAGAGGACGTAGACGGCGCCCACCGTGGCGGTCGCCGCGCCTGCCGCGACAAGGCTCCATTTCACGGTGGAGCGACGCCGCGAAGACGCCGCGAGATCCGGGCGATCGACCGCGTCGAAGAACTCCGTGACCGACAAGGGATTGGCCGGGCTGCCTTGGAATGGTTGCGACCAGGAGGCGACGACCGCGCC
>CAIXAA010000194.1 GCA_903917305.1 uncultured Myxococcales bacterium
CACCTTGGACGCCGTCTCGCCCGCCGTGCGCACGATGAGGCCAAAGCCGTCGGGCACCTTCATCGTGTCGGTCAATTCACGAACGTGTTCGCGGGCTTCATCGCTCAGCTTGCGCGACACCCCGGCCTTGTCCTTGTCGCTCTCCGGGATCAGCACCAGGTAGCGGCCGGGCAGCGAGATGAACGTCGAGAGCGTCGCGCCCTTCTGGCCGATCTCGTCGCGCACCACCTGCACCAGGATCTCCTGCTTGGCACGCAGCAATTCCTGAATCGGCGCGCGGCGATCCGCGTTGGCCGGCTTGAGCTTCGGATGGATCTCGCCCACCGGCAGGAACCCCTGCTTGTCATTGCCGAAATCCACGAAGGCCGACTGCAGCGACTGCTCCACGCGGGCCACGACGGCGCGGTAGATGTTGCCTTTGCAGGTGTTGCGGCTGACGGGTTCGATTTCCAGGTGGACGAGCTGGCCGTCCTCGACCACTGCCGCGCGCGACTCGTCGCGGTCGACACTGATCAGCATTCTCTTGGTCATTCCTAACTCCACGCAGCCGGGCGATGAGCGCGCGGCCTTCAAGCGTTCGCTGTCGGTGGAGGGGGTTGCCGGACTGCACGCTGGCCCACGCATCCGCTTGCTGCGGACGCGGCCCTGGCTGTCAGTCTGCGCAGCACCGTCCCCAGCCGAAACGCAAACGCGGTCCGAGTGGCAGGAACGGTGCGAGGTGTCGGGCGCGGCAGGACGCGGTGATCGGACGCCAAGAACTGAAGCCGCCGACCCGAAGGCCGTCGCAAAGGCTCAGCTCATTGGCTGCGAGATCACAGAATCCCATCGGCGGTACCGCCACTTGTCTCGTGGAGCAGTCCTTGGGGCAAGCCATCGCTTCGTCGAGGCACCGGGGCCGTGGGCACCCCGAGGGGCGCTGGCTGCCGTGCGGACTTGGGCCGCGCGGCCATCGGGTCAGTGGTTTCTCGAGGCGCGCTCGCCGATCGGGTCTGCTCCGGTCCTCCCTGCGCCATGCGCGCAAGCTTGAAGACCCTTCGTCCTTGCCGATTCCCGGGCTCGCGCGGCGCATCCGCCGTTTTCGGCTGAGTCGTGGACTAGCTCGCTAGTCTCTGGCTCCGCCTCGGCGCGTCGTCCGGAAAACGCCCCAGGCCGGCGATCCACCTGGACCGGCGACGGCCATGGTCGCTCGCACCCAGCGCCAGAGTCTTACCGCGGAGCACGGCCAGGCGCGCTGCACGAGGGACAAGGTACCGATACGCCACCACGGGGCTCTAGAAGGTTACGAGAACAGACGTGTCCTGTCAACGCCATCTGGCGTCCACTGATCAACCAGATCCGCGAACTTGCGTCGCGGCGGCGGCTGCGTTACTTCCTCTTCAACCGCGCGGGGCGAGGGCTAGGGCATGGGCCATCTGGGATACGGACAGTCGCTGCCCAACAAGGCAGGCCAGCAGGCGCGGCCGCCGCGCCCGCTGCCGATCGGCCTGCTTGCGCTGCTGCTCGGCATGCACGCCGCGGGCACCTTCGCGGTGGCGCGGATGCCGCCGCTGCCGCACGGCCACGCGCAGGCGGAGGCGTTCTCGCTCGCCGACAACCTGGCGACGGCCGACGCCTCCATCCGCACCGCAGGCACGACGCGCCCTTGCGTCTGGCACCGCGGCGACAAGCGCTTCACCTGCGCGGCGGATCCCTGGGCGTTTGTCGGTCCCTACGCCGGCCAGACCGAT
The DNA here is from genome assembly GCA_903917305.1 of uncultured Myxococcales bacterium. Lineage (GTDB taxonomy): Bacteria > Myxococcota_A > UBA9042 > UBA9042 > UBA9042 > CAIXAA01. The sequence goes on from CAIXAA010000194.1 coordinate 1,728, forward strand.
GGCCGGACGCTGCGCTGCACCTGGATGCACCCGCAGCCGGGCGGCGCGGTGACCGTGCTGCGCTGGCCGAACGTGCCGCTGGGCGAGCGCGTGCGCGGCCGTCTCGCGTTGCTGGACGATGTCGGGCCGGGGGCCGATGTGCACCTACGTGTTTTTGCAGACGATGCCCAAGTGCTGGACGCGGTCACCTCGGAATCGCGTGCCGTGGCCGAGTTCGACGCGCCCCTGCCGCCCGGCCGGCCCAAGGCGCCGCTGCGCATCGAGCTGACGACGGCGGATCACGCCTGGCGCCTGGCATGCGCGGAGCTGGTGATGACCGGACAGCGCGCGCAGCCCAAGCCGCGGGAGCGTGGGCGCCATGGATGAACCCACGCTGCAGATTCCTGTTCCCGTCCCGCCGCTCCAGCGACTGATTCACGCGACGCTGCTGCTGGTTGCGCTTGCGGCCAGCTTCGGCCTGGCCGCTTGGCTGCTGCGCGGCGGCGTCTGGGTCTCCGCGACGGCGGCGCCCTGGCTGCAAGGCGTGGACAAGGCTGGTTCGGTCCTGGACGACGGCCTCCTGGCCGTCACGCTGCGGCACGTGGCGCGCATGGCCGGTCTCGGTCCGGCGCCGGCGGTGCGCCTGGTGCAGCTGTTTGCCGCCGCGCTCCTGCTGTTCGCCGTGGGCCGCGCTGCTGCGCAGTTGCGCAATCGCTGGACGGGCTTCGCGGCGGTGGCGCTGCTCCTGCTCTGGCCGCCGGCACGCCAGGCGCTGCAGACGCTGTCGGTGGAAAGCCTGCTCGCCCTGGCTTCGCTGGGTCTCGCCGCCTCCTGGATCCACGTCGCCACCGCGCCGCTGCGCGCCATCGCGCTGAGCGGCCTGTGCCTCGCCCTGCTGCTGCTCCTGCATCCGGTCGGTTTCGCGGCGACGCCGCTGCTCGCGCTGGCCCTGCTGCTCGCGCCGGGTCCGTTGCCGACGCCCGGTCTGCCGCGCCGTCCCCTGCTGCCGGTGCGGCCGGTGTGGCTGCCCTGGCTGGCCGCGCTGCTGCTGGCGCTGGGCCTGCTGGCGCTGGGCCTGCCGCCGGGAGGCATCAAAACCA
>CAIXAA010000195.1 GCA_903917305.1 uncultured Myxococcales bacterium
GAGCGGTTGAAGTGCCCGGCCAAGCGGTTGAAGTGCCCCGCCAAGCGGTTGAAGTGCCCCGCCAAGCGGTTGAAGTGCCCCGCCAAGCGGTTGAAGTGCCGTGCCGAGCGGTTGAAGTGCCCTTCCGAGCGGCTAAACTGCCCTTCCGAGCGGTTGAAGTGCCCTGCCGAGCAGACGCGCTGCTACGATGCGCGCCGGACGTACCGTCGCGCACCGGCCCTGGCTTGACCTTTCGCGCGCCAGCGTGCAACGAAGCTTCCTGGGTTGGGCAGGAGGTATGCGTGGGGATCGCGGGCCGTTGGCGGTGGTGGTGGGCGGCGCTGCTTTGCGCTGGTGCGGCGTGCTCCTCGCCGGTGGCGGGGCAGAAGCCAGGGCTGGTGGATGCGCAGGCGGATGCGGGGTACGACTCGGGGCTGGCGGATCTGACGGATGTGGTCGATGCGACGGACGGGCTGCCGGACCTCCTGGCCGATGCCCTCGTCGACGCGGTCGTCGTGAATGACGCCTCAGGCAAGCCAGACGTTCCAGCCGATATCGCCGCCGAGGTCTCGCCCTGCAACACCTACGTCGCGCCCATCACAACCATCGGCACGCCCGGGCCACTGCCGATGCCCTGCGTCATCCCGGACTGTGGCAAATGCCCGGCGCCGTACCAATGCACTTGCACCGGTGATGGCCAGTTGCCGTGCGCCTGGGCGCCGATGGCGCCGATGCACCACATGCGCTACCGCCACGCTGCAGTCTGGGGCGAAGGCAAGCTGTATGTATGGGGCGGGGAGAACAGCACCGAGATCGAAGGCAAGTTGACCCTTGACCCCGACAACTCGGCGGGGGTTCTCGCAACTGGCGAAGTCTGGGATCCGGTGACGAACGCATGGACGCTCCTGCCTCAAGCGCCAGTCTTTCCGTCGACATCGCCGACTCTGGTCTGGGGCGATGGCCGGTTGTACCTGACCGGGAAGAACTATGACCATTGGCAGCCGCCGCCGGTAGTGACATTGCCATGGGGCCCGGACTTCGCGGACTACGCCGTCTACGACCCCAAGACGAACCAGTGGAGCGCGCTGCCCAAGAAGGGTTCGCCCGGCGGCTGCGGCGACGGCGAGACGATCGCCTGGCTCGGCGGCAAGCTCATCGAAGCTGGCTGCATGGGTGGCTTTCCCATCGATCCGAACAAGCCGGCGTCCGCCTATGACCCAAAGACCGACACCTGGACGCCGCTGCCGCCCGTGCCGCCGCCGGGGGAAGCGGCGTTGACCCGCGACTACGGCGGCGGCCGAGTGCTTGGCGACAAGCTCGTGTTCTGGAATCCCGCAGCGAACGACAACGTCGGCACGTACCCGGGCGCGCCGGGCGGAGGCGTCGTCTACGACTCAGTCAGCGGCATCTGGACGGTGTTTCCGGCACCGCCTTGCGCGCCGCAAATGCTGCCCTGGAGCGCGGTCGCATTCGACGCTGGCGTGGCCTACTGGGGCTACATTGGACCGAACGACCCTGCGTACGAGGCTGCCTACGGAAGCGGATATGGGGCCTGGCTCCGTTGGGTCAACAAAGGCACGTGGGAGACGCTCGCGCTGCCCGACTGGATGGCGCCGAAACAGAACATCCAGCTGGCATGGACGGGGAAGTACCTCATCTTCTGGCAGCCGGGGTTCGCGAGTGGCCTCTACGACCCAGAAGCGCACACATGGCGGCCGATGCCCAAGTTGTTCGAACCGGAGCAGCGCGCCAATGCCGCGGTGTCAGTCCATGACAACCAACTCTTCGCCATCGGCGGTCAGTTGCTCGATATCGGCCCCGTCCACCCCGTGACCAAGACGGCTGGTCGCCTACTCCTGACCGAGTAAAGGGAACCGCATGCCGCCGACAAGACATCCGCCCCGCCTCCGTGCTGCACTGCTCCTTCCCATGGCGCTCGCCGCCGTTGCGGCCACGGCCGCAGAGCCCGGCGTCAAGGCTGCCGGCGACGGCCGGTTCGCCACGCTGGCACCCAAGGGCCTTGCTGCGGCAGCGGTGACGTGGCGCGCTGCCAGCGATGGCCCAGCCTTTTCGCTCGATGGCGGCGTCGTCTGGCACGCGTTGTCGGCGGCCTGTCTCAGCCCCCGGCCCAACCCGAGCGTTGCGCGTTGGACGCTGGCCGTCGATGCCGGCGATCCGCGCCACGTCGTCGCCGCCATCGCTGGGCCAACCGCGTCCGGCGATACGGCCGGGTGCGGCGACTACAAGCCGTGCCAAGCGCGGCAGATCGCCTGGACCGACGACGCCGCGCCGCAGATGAACGCCGTACTCCGGCAAGCGCGCGCGCCCGTGCCCGCCGGCGCCGTCGAGGTCGACAAGCAGTCCACGTGGAAGTTCAGCTCATTGAGCCATCTGGCGGCGCCCAAGGACGACGCATCCATCGGCCTGTGCGCCATGACCCACGACGCGCTGCCCAACGCCAATTGCACGACCGATCAGGCCATGGTCTGCCACTGGCGCCGCGAGCCGAGCGCCGTCGCGACGGACTGGCCCGCCTTCACGCCGATGCCGCGCAACGCGCCGACCGAGGATGGCTGCCTGCGCGACCCGGCCAAGGCCTTTGGACCGTGCAACTGCACCCTGCAAGACGCCTGCACGTACCCCGTCGTCGCGCACCTCGCCGTCGACCCGCGGAACGGCATGGTGTACGCCAGCACCAACGTCGGTCTGCTGCTCTCGCAGGACGGCGGCCGTTCCTGGTCGCGCACCGGCGACGAAGCGCCGCCGCTGCTGCAGCCCAACCCGCGCGCGCCTTACCCGCGCGGCCTGGGCGCGCGCCTGATCACCCGCGAGCCTTCCGGGTGCCGCACCGCGCAAGCGCAAGAAGGCTGCGATCTGCAGAAGGTCCCGCAGCGCATTCGCGCGGTCGGCGCGCTCACCATGGTGTTCGCACCGGAGCCCAACGCCTTTGCCTGGTTCTCGCCGCGGCCCCTGGGCTGCTTGACCGCGACGGTGACGGTCGAGTGGGATGCGGATGACGCGCGGCTGCCAGGACAGACCGTGCGGCGCACCTCCGTGTTCGCGGCCGACTCCCCGACATTCGGCAGCTTCGGCGCGCTGACATTCTACGACACCGCATGGCAGTCCGGGGGGCCGCGTTGATGACGAATCTGGGCAGGCTCGCGATGGTGGAGATGGCGGCGCTGCTTTGCGCTGGCGCGGCGTGCACCTCACCGGTGGCGCGGCAGGAGCCAGGGCTGGTGGATGCGCAGGCGGATGCGGGGTACGACTCGGGGCTGGCGGATCTGACGGATGTGATCGACGCGGTGAACGCACTGCCGGACCTGACCGATGCGATGGTCGACACCGAAGACGTGCATGACGCCTCAGGCAAGCCAGACGTTGCAGCCGATATCGCCGCCGAGGTCTCGCCCTGCAACACCTACGTCGCGCCCATCACAACCATCGGCACGCCCGGGCCGCTGCCGATGCCCTGCGTCATCCCGGACTGCGGCAAATGCCCGGCACCGTACCAATGCACTTGCACCGGCGACGGACAGTCGCCGTGTGCCTGGGCGCCGATGGCGCCGATGCACCACGCGCGCTTCCACCATGCGGCAGTCTGGGGCGATGGCAAGCTCTATGTCTGGGGCGGGATGAACAGCACCGAGGTTGGCAACACGCTGACCTTGGATCCCGAGGGCTCGCCGGGGATTCTCTCCAGCGGCGAAGTCTGGGATCCGGCTACGAACACATGGACGCTGCTGCCACAGGCACCCGTCTTTCCGTCGGTGTCTGCACAGCTGGCATGGGGTGACGGCCGGCTCTACCTGACAGGCGAAAACGTCGATCAGTATCAGTCGGCGCCGCCCGTCGCGTTGCCCTGGGGCCCGAACTTCGCCGACTACGCTGCGTACGATCCGAAGACGAACAAGAGGACCGCACTGCCCAAGAAGGGTTCGCCGGGTGGTTGCGGCGGTGGCGAGACGATCGCTTGGCTCGGTGGCAAGCTGGTCGAGGTTGGCTGTCTTGGTGTTGGTGAACTGACCCCAGAGCTAGGCAAACCGGCTGCGTCGTATGACCCCCAGACCGATACCTGGACGCCGCTGCCGCCTGTGCCGCCACCAGGCGAGTACATGTTGACCCCAGGCTGGACTGGCGGCCGCGTAGTCGGCAACAAGCTGGTGTTCTGGAGTCCCGCTGCCAACGACAATGGCGGCAAGTATACAGGCGCAGCGGGCAGTGGAGTCATGTACGATTCAGTCAGCGGTGTATGGACGCTGTTTGCCGCACCGCCATGTGCACCGGAAATGCTGCCCTGGAGCGCGGTCGCATTCGACGCTGGCGTGGCCTACTGGGGCAACATTGGCCCGAATGATCCTGAGTACATCGGTGTCTACGGCAGCGGGTATGGGGCGTGGATCCGCTGGGTCGATAAGGGCGAATGGGAGACACTCGCGTTGCCCGACTGGATGGCACCGAAACAGAACATCCAGCTGGCATGGACGGGGCAGTATCTTGTCTTCTGGCAGTCCGGTTGGTCCAGCGGCTTGTACGATCCGTCGGCGCAGACATGGCGGCCGATGCCCAAGTTGTTTGAACCGGAACAGCGCGCCGATGCCGCGGTGCTCGTCCACGACAAGCAGCTCTTCGCCATCGGCGGTCAGTTGCTCGATATCGGCCCCATCCACCCCGTGACCACGACGGCTGGTCGCTGGCTCCTCGGCGAGTAGCCCGACCGTCGCACGCGCAAGGCCACCGCCGCCGCCCCGTGGCCGGTTTGTCTTGACCTATGCCTCCCCGGCGTGCGACGGAGCCTGCCGGATTGGACCGGAGGTATGCGTGGCGTTGAAGACCGGACGGGTGCGGTGGATTGGGGCCATGCGCACAGGCGCGGGTGCCGGGCCGCGAGCCGCTGTCACGTGGGTCGCAAGAGCGCGCTGGACAGTCCTGACCGCCACCCTCCTCGCCCTAGCCGCCTGCACCTCCACCTCCGGCGCCGACCACGCCGCCTTCGCCAGCACCAGCGACGGCGCCGCCGTCAGCCTCGTCCCCACCTCCGCCGCCGTCATCGCCGCCTGCGCCGCCGAGCTCGGCACCACGTTCTGCACGCCCGCCGCTGCCGCCAAAGCGGCGCAGGCTTGCAGCGCCCGCCTCACGCCCGCCGAGCAAGCCAGCTGCGACCCGGCCGGCGGCTGCCTGGTCCCCTACACGCCGACGCGGCCAGGAACCTGCGTCGCTGGGCCCACCTACACCGCCTTGCCGCAATGCGCGACGCCGGTGGCGGACGACTGCGCCTTCTACCGCTCCTGCCTCGACGCCGCGCATCCGTGCGGCGCCGGCGGCTATGCGCTCGGGTTCGGCGAGCCGATCTGCTATTCGTTCATCGACCACCGCGCAGAGTTCTCGCCGGCCGGGCAGCAGTGGCTGCGCGGCGTGCGCACCTGCCTGCAGCACGCGCTGGCGGCGCGCGTGGCGGGTCCGGTGACCAGCTGCGAGGACCTTGCCGACGAGGCCTTTGCGTCGCACACGGCGTGCTACACCGCACCGGGCAACTCCTTTTGCGCGCTGCCGCAGACGGACGTGACGCACCTGGCCAAGCTGCTGCTGCCGTACTTCGATGACCCGCGCGTGTCGGCGCAAATCGAGGCGGTGGCGGCGATCTGCGCGGCGCCGTCGCCTTGATCGTCGCATGCCTGGCAACCGCCGCAGCGCTGCCGCCCGATTTTCCTTGCACACCCCTCGTGCCGCATGGATGCTGCCAAGTCCCCGCAGCGCGCAGCCAGCGCGCCAAGGCCGGCCCCTGCCTCTCGATCGCCTGGCGCACGCGCCGCAGATCCCACCTCGTCACCTCTCGGGAGCGCGCATGCGCCACGTCGCCACGGTGCTTTTCCTTCTCGGTCTGTCCTGCGCGCTCGCCGCCTGCGGGACCGACGCAAGCGTCCACACCGCCCTCGCGCTGAGCCAGGACGCCTCCGCGGATTCGGCCGGTGCTCTTGGCCAGGACGTCGGCGCTGACGCGGGCAGCTCCGCGCCGGACACGGCAGCGGCGCCGGACGTTGGTGCGCCGCCGGATGCTGGCCCGCCGGGACCGTTCGTCGAAGCGGCGCACACGCCGCTGCCGCTCCTGCAATACTGGGGCGCCGGCGTGATGGTCGCGCCGCAGATCGTCACGGTCACGTTTGCCGGCGAGACGCATACCAAGGATCTGCAGGACTTTGGCGCCGCGCTCACGAAGTCGGCATGGTGGGATGCGGTGCGCGCCGGCTATTGCGAAGCGCCGAGCGACGTGACGTGCGTCGGGCAAGGCGTCGCGTCCATCAACGTGGAGCTCGGCTTCGCGGCGGCCAAGAGCTACACGGACTCGACCGCGGAC
>CAIXAA010000196.1 GCA_903917305.1 uncultured Myxococcales bacterium
GTCTTGAAGCCGTTCTTGCAGGAAACCGCGCTCGAGCTGGACTTGCCGTTCTGGCACGCGAAGAACACGCAGAGGTCGTAGTCGGCGGCCATGCCGCTCAGGCTCACATTCGGCGCAAAGGTGCAGAACGTCTCGTCGGTCGCCGAGAACGTGTACCAGTCCACGTCGCCCTGCGGGCTGATGGCCGCACCCAACGTCGCGTTGCCTTGGCAATCGGTCTTGTTGCTGATGACCGCGCCGGGCTGGCTGTTGTTCGGCTCGTACGCGTCCGGGAACGGCGAACCGGCGCAGACACCGCCGGAACACACGTCCCCGGTCGTGCACTGCGACCCATCGTCGCAGCCGGTGCCGTTCGCCGCGGGCTTCTTGACGCAAGCGCCGGCGCTGCACGTGCCGGCGTTGCAGGCGTCGGTCAAGCTGCTGCAATCCATGGCATCTCCGATGCACGCGCCGTTCTGGCAGGCATCGGCCGTCGTGCACGCGTCTCCGTCGTCGCACTTGCCGCCGACCTTGGGCACCGCCTGGCAGGAGCCCGTCGCGCAACTGCTCGTGTTGCAAGCATTCTCGACGCCGCTGCAGTCGAGCAGGTTGCCGATGCACTGGCCCTGCACGCAGCCGTCGCCCGTCGTGCACGGGTTGCCGTCGTCGCAGGCGGAGGCATCCGCGACCAGCGGATGGGCGCACTTGCCGGCATCGCATTGATCCAGCGTGCAAACATTGCCGTCGTCCTCGCACGCGCCCGCCACGGGGACGTGCACGCAGCCGGTCGCGGCGACGCAACTGTCCGTCGTGCAGGCGTTGGCATCGTCACAATCCGCAACCGTCATAGGCACATACGTGCACGGTCCGCCGCCCGCATCGCACACGTCCACGGTGCACGCGTCGCCATCGCCGCACAACCCTTCGTCGGTCTGGCCGTCGCAGTTGTCGTCCTGCTGGTTGCAGACCTCCGCGGCCGGCACCTTGGCGTTGCAGATCGACTTGTTGCCGTCGCAGCCGGTGACGTTGCCCTTGCACACGCCAAAGGCGTTCTGCTGCAAGCACGTGCTGCTGCTGGGGAAATCGTCGGTCAGCCCGTTGCAGTCATCGTCCAGCCCATTGCAGGTCTCCTGCGCCGGCCAGGGCGCGCTGCAGGCCGAAAGTGTACCGCTCTTGCAACTGCGCACGCCCAAACAGGTTCCGAAGCTCGTCTTGTGGTTGCAGGACGTCTCCATGCCTTGCTGGACGGCGCTGGCGCTGCACGAACAGGATGGCGCCGTCGTCATGCACTGGTGCAACACTGCCCCGCTCTTGCCGTCCGTGATGTCGCTGCACTCGTAGCCCGCCGGGCAGGTGCCTGGGCTGCCGGGCGTGCACGCGACGCCGCAGAAGCTGCCGTTGCCGCCGTCGGGGATGCAGAGGTTTACGTTGCCGCTCGCGGTGTTGCAATCGCCGGCCGTGGCGCATGGGTCGCACAGGTGCTCGAAGTTGCTCGCCGGACCCGCCGTGTCGTCACCGGCATCGGGGGCGGACGCTGCGTCGCCGGCATCGTCGGGCGCAACATCCGCCACGCTCGTGTCGTCGACGACCACGTCGCCACCAGCGTCATCTTCACCAGCAATTTCTAGATCTTCGACACTCACGGCGTCGGTCGCGTCCGTCGCGCTTTCGACGTCCTCGGCAGCCGCAACGTCCTGGGTCAGGTGCAGATCCGCCTTCGGGACATCGACGCCGATGAACACGATATCATGAGGAAAGCCATGCACATCGAGCGCGGCGCCGGCAGTGTACCGCACGGTCGTGTCGCTGCACGCGGCGCAGAACAACAGCGTTGCGGCGAAAAGCAGCGTCACAATGCGCACGTTCAACTCCCGCCTTGGCTCGCCCTACGGTGCGCGCCGCCCGCTGCTCTCGACCACGTGGCGCTGGAACGCCGGCAGACCGATGCGATCCAGCAGCGTCATGAACTCCGCCTCGACCGCATCCTCGCGACGCACATCCGCGAAATCACGCACACCTACGTCGCTTGCCGCCAGCACGTACGGCATCACGCGGGTGCGACCGCGCTCGAAGGCTTCGAGCAGCAGCGTCGCTTTCAGATAGGCCGTCGCGACTTCCACGAACTGCGGCCGCACGCCGCGCAGGTAGCGCGAAAACGGCTCCGCGATGACGCGCTTGTCGGGCGCGTCGTGCAGACCGGCCGCCTCCAACTGGTGGAGAAGAAAGGCCGATGCCGACACGCCAGGGACTTCGCGCTTGCGGCGCTCGGCCTCGTAGCCTTCGGCGACGACGACCAGGGCGTACTCGGCCTTTTGCAGTCCGTGCGCCATCTCGGCCAGCACCTCGTCGCTGAAGTGCATGATGGGCAACACGATCACGTGGGCCCGCGCCGCCACGCCGCAGTGCAGCGCGTGCCGGCCGCTGCGATTGCCCATCATTTCGAGGATGTAGACTCGCTTGTGCGTGTACGCGTCCTCGAGCAGGCCGCGCGCGATGGTGGCGCCGGCTTCGATGGCGGTCATGAAGCCGATGGCGCGGTCGCCGGCAATGTCGTTGTCAATCGAGACGTTGACAAAGCCGATCGGGACGTCGGGCAGGTCCTCGCTCCACGCGCAGGCGGCGGAGAAGGTGCCGTCGCCGCCCACGCACACGACGTGGGTGAAGCCTTCGGCGCGAAAGGTTTCCGCGGCTTCCAACCGGCGCTCGCGGTCCAGGAAGCCGCGGTAGCGCTCGCTGCGGAAGTCGCACCCGGCATCGAGCACGCGGCGGCCCATGCTGCGCGCCGGAATGCCCTTGGCGAGCAAGGCGTAGCGATCCTTGCGGTTCACGATGAGGCGCTCGAACGCCGGCTCCGCCTTGCGCTGCGAGGTCAGGGAGCGAAATCCCTCGGTTGCGGCCCACATCTCGTAGCCGCGCCGCTCGCCTTCCTCGACGAGGGCGACGGCGGCGGACGAGTAGCCGGGCGCATTGCCGCCGTCGAACACGAGCAACATGCGGCGCCGCGTGGCGGGCAGGTCGGAGGGGGCCGAGAAGCCGTCAGGCATGTGCATGAAAGAAAACCGCTAGTTGGAGTTGGAGCACTTGCCGCTGCGGCAGCTGCCGCGGCCGCAGTCGCGATCCGAGCTGCAGGAACCTTCCGGTGAATTCGCGCACTTGCCGCTGCGGCACGAGGCGCCGCCGCAGTCCGAATCCGAGCTGCAGGAGCCGCCCGGCGCCGTCGCGCACTTGCCGCTGCGGCAGGACACGCCACGGCCGCAGTCGCTGTCGGAGCTGCACCCGCCGCCGCCCGCCGCGCACTTGCCGCTGCGGCAGGAGCCGCTGCCGCAGTCGCGGTCGGAGCTGCAGGAACCTTCGGATGAATTCGCGCACTTGCCGCTGCGGCAGGACGCGCCGCCGCAGTCGGAGTCGGAGCTGCAGGAGCCGCCCGGCGCCGTTGCGCACTTGCCGCTGCGGCAGGACACGCCACGGCCGCAGTCGCTGTCGGAGCTGCAGGAGCCGCCGGAGCTGGCCCAAGCGAGGCCAACGCCCAAGCTGAGGAGGGCGGCACAGAGGAGGACGAGGCGAAGGAAGTGGCGCATGTAGGCTCCTTGTCGCGAAGTGCAGCGGCCAAGTCTGCGCTGAGCGCTCGCGGCGCGCAACGCCTCTTGTCGCATCGCGCCAGGCGGCCTCCCTGGCGGCGCGGTTGACAACGGCGCGCCTGCGCCACATCGTGGCGACGCCGGCCGGAATGGCGCTCCGATGCGAGCGGCATCCGCGCCCCCGCGACCAGGCAGGGACATGAAAGACAATGACATTTCGCGCGTGCCGCACCGCCGCCGCAACCCGCTGACGGGGCAGTGGGTGCTGGTCTCGCCGCATCGCCTGTCGCGACCGTGGCAGGGGCGGGTCGAAGCCGACGCGGGACCGACGCGGCTGGCCCACGACCCGGGCTGCTATCTGTGTCCGGGCAACAGCCGGACCAGCGGCCACATGAACCCGGCGTATGCGCAGACCTACGTCTTCGACAATGACTTCCAAGCGCTGCTGCAGGACGTCCCGGAGCTCAGCGAGGCCGATCCGCTGTTCACGCGCCAGAGCGTCAACGGGCTGTGCCGCGTCATCTGCTACAGCCCGCGCCACGACTTGACGCTCGCGCAGATGGATCGGCCCGCGATCCGCGGGGTGGTGGATCTCTGGGCCGAGCAGCTGGCGGAGCTGGGCCAGCGCTTCAAGTGGGTGCAGATCTTTGAGAACAAAGGCGAGTTGATGGGGTGCTCCAACCCGCACCCACACGGCCAGATTTGGGCCTTGGACGCGTTGCCCAACGAGGCGGCCCTGGAGGACGAGCACCAGGCCGACTACACCAGGCAAGCCGGGCGGGTCCTGCTGGTCGACGTGGCCGAGCGCGAGCTGGCGGACGGCGAGCGGCTCGTCGTGGCCAATGACCACTGGGTCGCCGTCGTGCCGTTCTGGGCGACGTGGCCGTTCGAGACGCTGATCCTGCCGCGCCGTCACGTTGCCCGCCTGACCGACCTGGACGACGCCGAGCGCACGGGCCTCGCCGACCTGCTCAAGCGGTTGCTCACGAAGTACGACCGCCTGTTCGAGACGTCGTTTCCCTACAGCATGGGCTGGCACAACGCGCCGTTCGGCCTGGGGGCAGAGGCGCATTGGCAGCTGCACGGCCACGTCTATCCGCCCCTGCTGCGCTCGGCGACGGTGCGCAAGTTCATGGTGGGCTTCGAGTTGCTGGCCGA
>CAIXAA010000197.1 GCA_903917305.1 uncultured Myxococcales bacterium
GCCGGATTCCGGGCGTCAGGATGGCGCGCCGGGCGCGAGCGGCGCGCCGAGCGCAGCGGGAGAGCGAGTGGACAGGTCGGCGTCCGGGGCGCAGCATCAGCCGTGGCTCAACTGTCAGGCTGCCAGGAAGACTCGCGGTGATCGGCGCGCGGCGATCGATCCGGAGGACTGGGGATTTGCATGGACTACGCACCCCTCCATTCGTGGGCGAGGTCGAGCTGCGCTCCACGGCCGGCGCCCGCGGGCCGAGTGCTCCTCCGCCTCGTCTTCTTGATGGCGACCGCCTTCCTCTCGCTCACCTTCCCTGCTCCGGCGCAGGCCAAGCTCGTCCTCGGCCGGCTCGTCGTCCACGGAATCACCAAGACCAAGGAGGATGCGATCCTCGCGCGCATGCGTCTGCGCCCGGGCGATCCGGTCGACTTCTCGGTGTTGAAAGCGGCCGAAGAGAGGCTGGTCGCCTGCGACCTCTTCGTCTCCGTCCGCGTGTGGCTGGACATGCCGCGCGAGCAAGCGGTGCAGAAGATGTACCTCGAGGAGACGCCCGAGCCAGTCGATATTCACGTGACGGCGGACGAGAAGATGTCGTGGTTCGTGTTCCCCAACGGCAGCGTGGGCGGCGGGGACAAGGCGGCGGGCCTCGTGTACGGCGACCAGAACCAAGGCGGGCAGGGCCGGCAGGTCTTTGCGGCAGCGCAATACGGTGAGTCCAAGTCCTATCTGATGGCGGGTCTGCGCGTTCCGACCATCGCAGCCGCGCCGTTGACCTATGTCGTCGATGGGGTGGCACGGCTCGAGGACTTCCGCTTCTACGACCACCACCGGCTGGCGATGCACGTCCCGACCCGGGTGCTAGGTGGGGAGGCGCAGGTCGGCTGGGTCGTCACTCCGACGGTGCGCGCCATGGTCGGCGCCATGTACAACCGCATCTCGGTCTCCCTGCCGCAGCGTGACGATCCGACCGTCGCGGCGCCGGCCTACAACCCGAAGCCCGGCAACATCGTGCTGCTCCAGCTCTACTTGCTCTACGACGACACGGCGGCGCCGGAGGGCCTGCGCCACGGCACGCGGATCTCGCTCAAGAACGAGATCTCCGACCGTTTCTGGCAGTCGGACTTCGACTACGTGAAGCTCGATTTCCAGTTGGAGCTGTATGGGCATTGGGGCCCGACGTACCCCTCGCTGAACTTCCGATCGGTCATCAACTACCCGACTTCGGAGCGCGGCGTGCCGCTCACCCAGCTGCTGCGCGCGGGTGGCCCCGATCTGCGCGGCTACAACGTGAACGAGTTTCACGGCGACACGCTCCTGGTGGGGCAGCTCGAAGAGCAAGTGCCGGTCTTCAAGGGGATCAAGCTGCCGCTCCTGTCGAGCAGGCTGAACGTCGCGGCTGCAACCTTCGTGGACACTGGCGCCCTGCTCGAGCGCCACCCCGGCGGCATCGCGGGCGCGACGGCTCGCACGCCAGTCCCCAAGTTCGCGGATTTTCACACCGGCGTCGGCGCCGGCTTGCGACTGGTCATCCCTGGCGTCGCGATTCCCGCCGTGAAGGTCGACTTCGCCTACGGGATCGACGTCAAGAACTTCGCCGTCACGATCTCGGTGGCGGGCGGCGGGATCTAGCAGGCTGCTGAATTGCCACGTGCCTGGTCGAGCACGCCGCGGAAGAATGCCACCGCCACCTCGTGTGCCATCAGCCGCTCGCGGTTCTTGCAGAAGGTCGTCGCGTCGAACGCCTGCGAGGTGATGTCCATGTCGAGGAACCAGCGAAAAAGCAGATTGTATCCAAGCTATTCGCAGAGCTGGCGCTCGCTGCGCACGGAAAACAGCGCCTGCGGCTGCGACGCCTTGAGCAGCCGCTCCGGCGCCACCGAGTCGCGGCCGCGCTCGGCGCACATCGCGGTCAACTGCGCATCGAGACTGCGCAAAACCTCGTCGGCAAGCGCCTTGACGCGACGAGTCGGGGGGTTGGCAAGCGGCGCGCCGCTGTGCCGGGCCACGCGTGCGGATGGCTAGAGCGACTGCAAGTAGGCCTTGAGGAAGCGATTCAGCACCGCCATCGCCCGCGCCGAGCGCCACCCGAGAGCAAAGAGGCGCGGCAGACTTGCCGCGTGCAGCACGGCGAAACGTGCGAGAGCCACGGGGCTCTCGCCGCTGGGCGCCTCGGTCGGTAGCGTTTCGCCTACCTCGTCCAGCACCACGCGGGCGCCGAGAACGGGCATGCGGCCTGCCGCCCACGTTCGCACGGCGCTGGTCTCCATGTCGCAGGCCAGCGCCCCGTGCAGTGCGCCAAGCTCGCGCTTGTCCGGACCGTGCAAGACACGGTCCGCATGGAGGATTCGGCCCAAGTGGCAGGTCAGGCCCAGCTCGGCCGCAGTGGCGCCGAGCGCGACGTCGCGCTGCGAAGCGGCCTCGCCGGTGTCGAACACCAGATCGCGCGCCTGCACCTCGGCCTGCAGCGACCCGCACAGGCCGATGCTCAAGGCGAGACTGAACTCGCGCGCATCGACGGCCGAGTCCAGCGCTCGCACCGTCTTGGCGGCGCCCATTCCCGTCTGCACCGCGAGGATCTCCTGCCGGCCGCAGCGACCGGCGTAACGGTTCGGCCCCACGCTGGCAAGGCCAAGCGCCGCGACAAGCGGTGCCGCCTCCCAGCGGGTCGCGACCGTCAACAGCACCTTGGAAGTCATCGGGATTCCTCGCGGCGCGCAGGGGCGTAGCCATGGGCTGTGTACCACGCCACGGCGTCTTGCACCGCATGCGCGGCAGGCCGCGGCGAATAGCCCAGCTCCCGCTGCGCCTTGCCAGAAGAAAACCACATGTAATGACTAGCCATCCGAATCGCATCGAGGGGCGCGGTCGGCTCGGTGCCGCGCAGCCGCGCCCAGGCCGAGTCCAGCGCGCCAAAGGCGAACACCAGCGAATACGGCAGCGCGACGCGCGGCGCGCGCAGGCCGCTCGCGGCCGCCAGCAGGTCCAGCATCTGCTTGAAGGTCATGTTCTCGCCGCCGAGCACGTAGCGCTCGCCGATGCGCCCCTGCGTCGCCGCGAGCCAGTGACCGTGTGCGACATCGTCGACGTGCACGACGCACAAGCCCGTGTCGACATACGCGGGCATGCGGCCACCGAGGAAGTCGACCACGATCTTGCCGGTCGGCGTCGGCCGCGCATCGCCCGGACCCACCGGCGTCGCCGGGTTGACGACGACGACGGGCAGACCCTCGTCGCGCGCCAGGCGTCGCGCCAGCACGTCGGCAAGATACTTGGATTTCTTGTAAGGTCCGATGACCTCGCCAGCATGAGCGTACTCGCTGCTCTCGTCCGATGGCGTGCGGTCGCGCGGGGCCTTGATGGCCGCCACGGAGGAGCAGTAGACGATCCGTTCCGCTCCCGCCTTGGCCGCCGCGCGCAGGACATGCTCGGTGCCGTCGACGTTGGACCGGTACATCTCGCCAGGCTCGGGCGCCCAGATGCGGTAGTCCGCCGCGACATGAAAGACATAGCGGCATCCGGCAACGCCGCGCGCGATGGCCGCGCCGTCCAGCAAATCCCCTTGCACCAACTCGATATCCAGCGCATCGATGCCGGCTCGGTTCGAGGTCGCGCGCACCAGCCCCCGCACCTTGAGGCCCTGCCGCAGCAGCGTGCGCGCCACGGCGGCGCCGACAAAGCCAGAGACCCCGGTGATGAACGCCGTGTCCATCTCAGTCCTTCGCCGCTCCAGGCGCCGCAGATGCCGGCCGATGGCCGCTGCGTTTCAAAGCATTGCGCAGTGGACTGACGGAACTGCCGCTGCGGTCAGTGGCCATGGCGGCCTTGCGCGGCGCCTTGATGGTGGCAAGATCGCTGACGAACTCGAAGAACTTCGCGGGGCCGGAGAAGGCATCGCGCACCGCGCTCGGCTCGAAGCCGCAGTGCGTCATGCAATTGGCACACTTGGGATTGCCGGACGCGTGGCCGTAGCGCGACCAGTCCGTCGTCGCCAACAACTCTTTGTAGGTCTTGGCATAGCCGCCTTCGTCCATCAAGTAGCACGGCCGTTGCCAGCCAAAGACGCTGCGCAACGGATTGCCCCATGGCGTGCAGTCGTAGTCGCGCTTGCCCTCGAGGAAATCCAGGTAGAACGGCGAGTGGTTGAAGGCCCAGCCTCGCTGCCGCCAGTCGCGCAGCGCCGCGCCGAACCACGCCTTGGTCTGGTCGCCCACGAGGAAACTGTCCTGGCTGGGCGCCTTTTCGTACGCATAGCCGGGCGAGATCATCATGCCGTCGATGCCCAATGCCATGTTGTCGTCAAAGAAGCGGCGGAACGCCTGCGCGTCCTCGCCGCGGAACACGGTCGTGTTGGTCATGACGGTGAAGCCTGCTGATTTCGCAAGCTTGATCGCGGAGACGGCCGTGCTGTGGACGCCGCTGCGGCACACGATGCGATCGTGCGTCGCAGCCGCGCCGTCCAGGTGCACGGAGAAGACCAGGTAGGGCGAGGGCTTGAACCGATGCAGGTTCTTCTCCAGCAAAACCGCATTGGTACACAGGTAGACGACCTTCCTGCGCGCGACCAGGCCGCGGACGATGACATCGATCTGCGGGTGGATCAGTGGCTCGCCGCCCGCAATCGAAACGATGGGCGCACCGCACTCGTGGGCGGCGTCGAAGCACTCCTCGGGCGAGAGGCGTTTGCGAAGAACCTCCGTGGGATGCTGGATCTTGCCGCAGCCGGCGCACGCCAGATTGCAGGCAAGGAGCGGCTCGAGCATCAGGACGAGCGGATAGCGCTCGACGCGCTTGAGCTGCTGTGTCGCCAGGTACTTGGCCAACGACCACTGCGCCTGCTTGGACATCGCCATGCCGTCCTCCGCGTGGGTCAGGGGGGCGCGCCTCCCGAGTTCTGCAGCGCGCGGCGGTAGATGCCCAAGGCCTGCAGCGGGAAGTAGTTGCGATACATCGTGTATTCGAGGTAGTAGACCTTGGGGAAGCCGGTGCCGGTGAATTGGGACTCCTCCCACGTGCCGTCGCTGCGCTGGGTGCGCACCAGCGCGCCGATGCCGCGATCGACCGCCTCGCCCCAGACGCCCGCCGCCATCAAGCCCATCACCGCCCAGGCAGTTTGCGTAGGTGTTGCAGGGCCTTGTCCCTTCATGCGGGGATCGTCGTACGTCGCGCACGTCTCGCCCCAACCGCCGTTGGGGAGTTGCACGGACTTGAGCCAGGCGACCGCGCGCTGCATGTGCGGTTTGCGCGGGTCCTCGCCGATGGCCGCCAGACCGCGCAGCACTTGCCAGGTGCCGTACAGGTAGTTCACGCCCCAGCGACCGAACCAGGAGCCATCGGCTTCTTGTTCGCGCTTGAGGAACTCCAAGGCCTTGGCCACCACGGCATCCTTGACCCCAAAGCCCAGGTGACCCAGCACTTCGAGCACGCGCGCCGTGACGTCCGCGGTCGGCGGGTCGATCATCGCGTTGTGATCCGCAAAGGGAATTTCCGTCAGCACGGTGCGCGTGTTGTCCCGGTCGAACGCCGCCCAGCCGCCCGATGGACCCTGCATCGACAATACCCAGTTCAGGCCGCGTAGAAACGCGGACTTGCGCAACGCAGCTTGCGGCTCGTCCAGCGTTACGTGCCGCAAGGCCAGCAGCACCATCGCCGTATCGTCGACGTCGGCGTTGAAGGCGTTGCGAAACTGGAAGTGCCAACCGCCGGTCGGCCCGTTCGCGTTGGTGACCGCCCAGTCGCCGCGAATCTTGATCTCCTTGGACAAAATCCAATCGCACGCCCGCGCCAACGCCTCGTGCTGCCGCTCGATGCCGGATTCAGCGAGCGCAATCATCGACAACGCCGTATCCCACAC
>CAIXAA010000198.1 GCA_903917305.1 uncultured Myxococcales bacterium
CACCGTGCTCGAAATCGACCACGAGGCCATGGGTGGTGCTCTCGGCAGCCCGGTGTGCCGTCCAGAATTCGCGGGCGGTTGCAGGCCAGGCGAGCACTTCGACAAGCGGCCCAGGGCGTTGCGCATCGAGCTGCGAATAGTCGGCGAGGGTCTGCAGCTCGGCGCGGGTCGGCAGGCGCCAGTCATGGCGACTGGCCCAGCTCTGTTGCGCGCAGGCCGTCATCGCATCGGCCCAGGCGAGGTTCTCCAAGGGCTGTTTCGCCCAGCGCAGGCCGGTGCGCAGGTCCGCAACCAGTTCGCTCTGCGCCGCGAATTCCGCTGCGCTGCGCCCGAGAGGCAGGGTCGACCAGGTCGGGTAGTCGGCCACGCACGTCGCGCCGCCCGCCGCATCGCTCATTTGCACGCAGGCAAAGCCGGAGGGGCAATCGTCGGGCTTGCCGGGCGTCGCGCAAGGGCCCGCGAGGCGTTGCGCAAGCGCGCTGCAGTCATCTGGGCAAGAGAACAGCGTTTCGTCGCCGTCGCAGTCGCCGTTGCCACAAGTACTTGCAGCTGCTGCAGCATCTGCGGCCGAGCCGATGTCCTGAGTGCCGGACAGACCTTGCCCGTCGGGCCAGCCGAAGTCGTTCGGCGCCGGCACGTCACGACAGCCGGCCAGGGCCGCCAGAAGGCCGGCAAGGAGCGCATTGCGACGGATCATTCGCCCCGCCGGTAGGTGGCCAGCTCTTCGTCGCCGATGCCCGCCTGATCGAGCCAGCGGTAGATCTGCCGCCTGTCGCGGCCAAAATGTCGCGCCAGTGTGGCGACGTTGCCATAGTGCCGCGCCAGCAGGCGCCGCAGCACATCGGCTTCCGGCGTCAAGGCTGGTGACGCGCCGCCTGGCCTTTGCCAGCTCTTGCCGTCGCGCAGCTGCGGTGGCAGGGCGCGCAGCGGCAGTGGCGCTGCTTGCAGTTGAGTTTTGAGGCCTTGCAGCACCACGCGCAGCTCGCGCAGGTTCTCGGGCCAGTCGTGCAGCAGCAGCGCTTCGAGGGCATCGGGCGCCAGCGCCATGGACCAGTTCGTCAGCTGCGGATGCTGCAGCGGCACGAGCACGTCCGCCCAGTCCAGCAGATCAGCGCGGCGCGCGCGCAGCGGCGGCAGCGTGACGACGTAGGTGCGCAGGCGCGCGAGAAGGTCGCGACGAAAGCGCCCCTCTTGGATGCGGTCTTCCAGATCAGCGTTCGTGGTCGCGACAAACCGCGTGTGCGGCGGCAGCTCCGCGGCCGAACCCGCAGCGCGCTGGTTGCCCGAGTCGAGCAGGCGCAGCAGCCGCGCTTGGTGCGTCGGCCGCAGTTCCGCGATTTCGTCGAGGACCAGCAGGCCGCCGGCAGCGGCTGGCAGGAGGTCTTGCACGCCCTGAGACGGGTCGGCTGAATGCTGACCCAAGAACTCTGTCTCGAAGGCGTTTTCTGCCAATGCCGGTGCGCTGACGTACACGATCGGGCCACGTCGGCCGGAGCGGCGGTACAGTTCCTGCACGGCGTATTCCTTGCCGGATCCCGTCGGCCCCTGGATTAGCACCGGCGCATCGCCGGGCGCGGCATGGTCGAGGGCTTCGCGAATGCACCGCGCCGCCCTGGAGCGCCCCGGCACTTCCTGCGTCGGATGGTCGTAGACGCGTGCGGAGCCAAGATCGGCTTCCACGAGCGCGACCGTCGAGCCCAGCCGCAAGACCGTGTCGTGGCCCACTGTCGCGGTCGAGACGCGCTGCGCGCAGCGGAACGTGCCGTTGCGGCTGCCCAGATCGCGCACGTCCAGCAGATCCGCGCGCGGACCCGGCCGTAGCTCCAGGTGGCTGCGCGACAACAGCGCGTCGTCGATCTGCGCGTCGTGCGCACCAGCCGGCGCCCGGCCCAGCACGCAGCCCTGGGGCCCCAACTGCAGGATGCGCCCGCGCCAGCGCCGATCTGGACTTGCGAGGACGTGAACGCGCCAGTTGACCTCGGTCGTGTGCGTCTGCAGCGGGTCGAGCACAGCACTTGGCGTGGTCCATTCCATCGAACACTCCTAGTGAACAGCCTGTGTTGGCGCGGGCCCGGACGTTACGCCCAACCAGATGCTGACGGCCTCAAGGACGACCGCAGCGCCGAGCAGCACACCCATGCCGGTCCAGCGGTCGTTGATGCTGCGCTGACGTGCAACCGCACCGTCGTAGTTGATTCGTGCAAGGTTGAAGCGACCGTCAGGCATGCGCAGCGCGTCGAGCCGATCCTGGTCCCCCTGGGCCTGGATGCCGAGCCACGTGGCGAAACCGGCGCCGACGAGGCCGAGGCCGGCCAGGCTCCAGGCAGCGATGAGGCGCGGCCGTTCGCTGCGGTTCGCATCCGGCGGCGGCCGATCGACGACCAGTTGCGGCGCGGCGACCGGCGCAGGCACCTCGGGGTCGGCGGTGTGTGCCGAAGCTGGCGCCGCCAACGGCACAGCCGGGGCCGGTTCCATGGGTAGTGGCGCGGGCAAGGCGGCTGTGACCGGCGGCGCGGCGTTCGCGCGTTCGCGCAGCGTGGCGAGTGCCGTTTCAGCCTTGATGCGCAGCGGGTGTCCGGCCGGCGCCCGAGCCACGACTTCCTCATACGCTGCAATGGCTTCAGCTACACGGCCATCTTCAGCTTCGCTGCGTCCGACGCCAATGACGTAGGCAAATTCCTCGGGTTCGACCTGCGCTGCACGCCGGTACATCTCGGCTGCCGTGCGGAATTCGCGGTGCAGGAAAAAGCTCAAGGCCTTCTTGCCGATGGCGATTGCCTCCGCATGCCGACGCGGCGGCGCGGAATGCGGCCGCGCTTGCACCGTCGGCACGCAGAGCAGGACCAGAAGCAGGGCGAGCAGGACGCGGAGGGGCATGCGCTCAGTCCGGTGGCAGGGTGGAGGCGGGGTCTTCAAGCACGGCACGAGCGCCGTGACGGGGTCGATCGCGCGCAGGCGATGGTTTCGGATCCTGGCGATCCGGAGCAGCATTGACAGTCACCGACGGCGCGCTGGGCGGTGGCTCAGGCGCTGCCGCTGCACGTGCCGGCGCTGGCGCTGCGGGCGCCATGGACACCGTGGCCTGCGAAGCGGCAGCGCGAGCGGACTGGGCCGCGTTCGAAGGCGGGTCATTGCGGTGCACGGCTTCGGCTCGGGGCGAACCGGCCACAGCTGCATGGGGACGCAACCACCAGGCCATCAAACCCGCGAGCGCCAAGGCGGCCACGGCAGCTGCCATTGCACCGCCGCGCGGTCTGGGCGCTGCACCGCGGTCCATGCTGCCCGCCAGTGCCGTCGCCTCACCGGTGTGTGCCGTCCGCGTCGGCGGCGCGTCCTGCATGTCGGCTCGCACCAGGCCTTCGAGCGCCAGCCGCATCGCCTGCGCATCCGCGAAGCGCTGGTCCGGCGCCGTGGCCCAGGCGCGCAGCACGACGGCGACAAATCCCAGCGTCACCGGTGTCTTGGCCGCCGTCGCGAGGTCGCGCGGCGGAACGTGCACGTGATTGTGCATGACCGTGAAACCGTTGGGGTCATCGAAGGGCATCTCGCCCGCGACACAGCGGTAGAGTAGCACGCCCAGGGCATAGAGATCGCTGCGGCCGTCGAGCGGCGCGCCGATGCACTGCTCAGGACTCATGCAGGTCGGCGTGCCAAGGACCGTGCCCGCGGCCGTCATCCGCTCAAGTCCGGACAAAGCCCCGCCGCTCGCCGGCAGCCGATCGCGCACA
>CAIXAA010000199.1 GCA_903917305.1 uncultured Myxococcales bacterium
GGCGCCGTGGCAAGCAACGGACTCGCCCTGCCCGCTTCGCTCGTCCAGCTGTCCGGCCCGCACTTGGCCACCGAAGTAGCGGATCCCGGACGCTTCAAGCAGGCGAAAAACGCCGGCTACGCCTGGTTCGCCGGTGACTATCCGCTGCACCCTCAGCCGGGGAAAACGCAGCATGGGAGCAGTTCGCCCGCCCTGATGCTGAAACTGCTGGCGATGGTGACGTCCGACGCCGATTCGCGCAAGATCGAGGCCTTGATGAAGCAGGACCCTTCGATCTCCTACCAGTTGCTCAAGCTGGTGAATTCGGTCAGTTTTTCCCTGACCACCAAGATCGCCAACTTCGGCCATGCCATCACCCTGCTCGGCCGCCGCCAGCTGCAACGCTGGCTGCAGCTGCTGATCTACGCCCAGCCAAAAAGTACCGACCCCGCCAGCTCGCTCATGATTCGCGCGGCACGGCGCGCCAGTCTGATGGAGGCGCTCTGCCAGGGGGTCGGCGGCAGCGCGGACGATCAGGAGCAAGCCTTCATGACCGGGATGTTCTCGCTGCTCGACGTGCTGTTCGGCCTGCCGCTGGAGAAGATCATCGCCCCGCTCAATCTCGGCGACGACGTGGACGCCGCACTGCTGAGGAAGACCGGCTGGCTGGGCGGACTGCTGGCCATCACCGAGGCCTCGGAGCGAACCCCGGATTCGGACCTGGGCGGGCAGCTGGAGGCGCTCTTGCTGACGCCGGCCGCCTATGCCCGGGCCGTGGTGCACGCCTGCGGCTGGGCCATCCAGATCAGCCAGCAGCAATGAGCTCCTTCCCGCCTGCCGACGCTGCCCTGCTCTCCGCCGTGGCGGAAATGGCAGAAGCGGCACTGAAGCGCGACACCGCGGCGCTCTCCGATATCGCCGGCAGGCTGATGGAAAGCCCGCAGAGCGGGTTCCTTGAAGAACCGCCGACCGCGGCTGGCTGGGATCTGGTCGAGGAGATCGCTCACGACGGCGTCGTCTTCGGCTGCTACGTCATGGCCGGGCGCATCGGCGGCTACGGCGAGAATGAGATGGCGCGCATGTCCGCGCTGTCGGCCCTGACCGGACGGCTGTTGAGCGTCCTCGCCGGCACCGAGCAGCGCACGCTCGAACTCGGCCTGGCCGAGGAAAAGAATCGCCGCCAGGCGCAGATGCTGGACCAGATCCAGGACTCGGTCATCACCATGGATCTGGCCGGCTATATCACGAGCTGGAACAAGGGCGCCGCGAGGCTGTTCGGTTATAGCGCAGAGGAGGCGATCGGACGCAACATCCTGTTTCTCTACGTCGACGAAGACGAGGAAGACCCCCAATTCCAGGACAACTTCCTCGAGCACGGCGGGAGTGCCATGGAAGTACGCCGGCGGCGCAAGTCCGGCGAAATCTTCTGGGCCAACCTGTCGCTCTCCCTGATCCACGACGGCGAGGGCCAGGCCATCGGCTTGATCGGCTATCTCACCGACATCACCGACCGGCTCGCCACGGCAGAAATGCTGCGCCTGCATGCGTCCATTTTCGAGAACAGCGAAGAGGGCATCCTCATCGCCGACGCGGAACAAAGAATCGTCTCGGTGAACGACGCCTTCTGCCGCATCACCGGTTACGCGGGAAACGAGATCCTCGGACA
>CAIXAA010000200.1 GCA_903917305.1 uncultured Myxococcales bacterium
GTCCTTGTTGCGGCGCCAATGGAACGTGACGTCGGTTTCCACGTCCTCGGCTTCCTTGCGGGCATGCACGATCACGTCGGCCGAATCGCCTTGCTCCGGCCCGGCTTTCGCGCTCCAGGTCGCGCCGCGCAGGGCGTCGGGGTAGGCGACCAGCCGAATCAGCTCCCAGAAAAGCTGTGAATATTTAACCAGTTGTGCAGCCGTGAACTGGCTCTTGTAGGGCGCCACCGCCTCTGCCGTGAGGGCGTCGCGGTCGAAGGCGGCGTCGAGCTGCTTGTACACGTCCCGATTGGCCTTTTTCGCCGCGTCGCTGAGCGGGGCGCCCGGCTTGCCGTGCTGCACCGACTCGAACGTGTGCATCAGCGCCTGCGTGCGCGACAGGGGCGTCTCGGCCGCAAGGCCAGGCGCCGCGGGCAGCATCAGCACGAGCATGGACAACAGGCAATGACGAATCACGATCCGCTCCAGCGGTGGGTCCGGACGTTGTACGCTTTCGGCTTGCGGCAGGCAACGCGCGAAGCGGTGGATCCGCCAAGCTGGGCTGGGTTGCGGCGCAGGCTCGCGGTGGAGCACGAACGCATTCCCGTGTTGACGAGCGGTTCGGTGATTCATAAGCTGCGTTTCCCAGATTGAACAGGCGTTCAATCCAGTGATCGCGCCATCAGTGCGGCAGCCGGTCCCCGCCGGACGAGCCTTCGCTGCAACCCCGGAAGCCTCGCGCTATGCCCACCGAGATCTCGACTGCTGAAGAGCGCCGCCGCCGCGAGGTCGGCCGCACGCAGCAGGACATCCTCGAGGCGACTGCACGCGTCTACGCGCGGCACGGCTTCGAGGGCACGACGGTGCGCCGGATTGCCGAGGAGGCTGGCTACACGCCGGCCGCTTTGTATTCGTATTTCCAGGGAAAAGAAGACATCCTGGACGGGCTCCGGCAGCGGATGCGCCAATCCCTGCTCGAGACGTTCGATGTGCGGCAGATGCCGCGCCTGGCGTTCGCGGACCAGCTGGAGCTGCTGCTGATGCGGCAGTTGGAGCTGGTGCAGGACCAGTGGCATTCCTTCCTGTTCTTCTTCCTGCTGCGCTGCGAAGGGCCGGGCCTCAAGCCTCACCTCACCGATCCGCAGACCGGCTTCGCGGTGGTGCAGGCGCGCCTCCACGACTGGCTCCTCGCCGCGGGCGCGCAGGAGGCGCTGACCATCCCGGCCGATCAAGCGGCCGACATCCTGGTGGGGCTGATGGTTGGCATGTTTCGCGGTATGCTGCGGCATCAAGGTTCGGAGCCGGCGGCGGAAGTCGCCCACCGTGTGGTCAGCGTGTTTCTCCATGGGGCGGGCAACGTGGCCCGTTCTCCCGAATAAGAGGGGTTTCTTCCGGGACCGCCTGCGCGGCGCCCGCATCCACTGTCCCACACGCCAGCAGTTGTCGACGCGTGAGCGGTGCCTGTCTTCGTCCGTACAAGGAAGCGTCATGAACAAGATTCGGATTGCCATTGCGGGATTGGGCAACTGCGCAAGTTCGCTCATCCAAGGGATCACCTACTACCAGTCCCGCGACCTCGATGCGGTGGCGGGCCTGATGCACCCGGAGATCGCCGGCTACAAGCCGAGTGATCTCAAAGTGGTTGCAGCCTTCGACGTCGACGTGCGCAAGGTCGGTCGGCCCGTGGAAGAGGCCATGTTCGCGCCGCCGAACTGCACGACCATCTTCCAGGCCGAGATTCCGCCGACGGGCGTGATCGTCCAGATGGGACCCGTGCTCGACGGCGTCGCCGATCACATGGCCAACTATCCGGATCGTCAGGCTTTCCGTGCGGCCGATCTGCCGGCTGTCGACGTGACGGCGGTGCTCAAGGAGCGCCGGGTCGACGTCGTCGTCTGCTACATGCCGGTGGGCAGCGAGAAGGCAGTGCGCCACTACGCCCAGGCCGCGCTCGACGCGGGCTGCGGCTTCGTGAACTGCGTGCCGGTCTTCATCGCCTCGGATCCGGTCTTCGCCGCCAAGTTCACGGCGCGCGGGCTGCCGATCGTCGGCGACGACATCAAGAGCCAGTTCGGCGCCACGATCATGCACCGCTCGCTCGTGCGCCTGATGGGTGACCGCGGCGTGCAGGTCAAGCGCACCTACCAGCTCAATACCGGTGGAAACACGGACTTCCTCAACATGCTCGAGCGCACGCGCTTGGAGAGCAAGAAGATCTCCAAGACCGAGTCGGTGCAGTCGCAGATGGACGTGCGCCTGGACGACGACAACATCCACGTCGGCCCGTCGGACTTCGTGCCGTGGCAGAAGGACAACAAGCTCTGCTTCCTGCGCGTCGAATGGGAAGGCTTCGGCGGCGTGCCGATGAACGTGGAAGCCCGCCTGAGCGTGGAGGATTCGCCGAATTCGGCCGGTGTGGCGGTCGACGCCATCCGCTGCTGCAAGGCGGCGCTCGAGCGCGGCATCGGGGGGCCGCTGCATGCCGTGTCGTCGTACACCATGAAGCATCCGCCCATCCAGATGCGCGACAACGAAGCGCGCGACATGCTCGACGCCTTCATCGCGGAGTCGGCGCCGAAGGCCCCGATGGCGCAGCAGGCCATCTAGCCGATGGCGCGCAGGGTGTGGTGGCGATGGGCGCAACTGTCCCATCGCCACGCGGGAAAGCTGATGGGCCTGGGTGTGCTGGTGCTTCTGGCATCGCTGCACGGGTCCATCGCCCTGTACAGCCACCTGCACACCGACCTGCGCGAATTGCTGCCCCAAGGCGCACCGGCGGCGGTGGCGCTGACCGAGCTGGAGCGGCGCGTGCCGGGCCTCGCCTCGCTCACCGTGGTGGTGAAGGCCAAGGATCCCCACCAGGGCGAGCAGTTCATCGACGCCTTGGCGGAGGAAGTCCGCAAGTTGCCGCTTTCGTTGGTCTCTCGCGTCGACGCGGACCTGCACGACGAGACGGCCTTCGCCAAGGCCCATGGCGCGCTGTACGCCGAGACCGCTGACCTGCAAACGATCGCCGATGGGCTGCA
>CAIXAA010000201.1 GCA_903917305.1 uncultured Myxococcales bacterium
GCGGCGGCGGCGGCGGCGGCGGCGGCGCCACCTACGGCATCTTCAAGGCGGGCACCGCGCAGCCGAGCATCGGATCCGGCATCGACTGCTGGAGCATGGGCACGGGCGGCATCGGCGGCTCGGGCGCGACGGCCGGCAGCCAGGGCGAGGCGGGCTGCACGAACTGACGGCGCGAGCCACCGCGAGAGCGCTCCCTACCACACCCACGAAGCCGCCAGGCTCAGCCCGCCTTGCGCCACGCCCGCCGACACTGCCGGGACCGCGGACTTCTGCGGCGCGCGGTGCCCCAGCCACGGCACGCCAAAGCCCACCGCCGAGCCGACCACCGCCCCCGTCACGACATCGGTCAGGTAGTGCTTGTCCGCCGCGATGCGCAGCCAGCCGGTCGCCAGCGCCACCGTCAGCCCGGACGCCCACACCGCCGGCGCGTAGCGGTAACCGCGCATCGAGGCCACCGTCCCGCTCGACACCGCGAGCGCAAAGACGAGGTTGGTGTGACCCGAGTAGAACGACGCATTGTTGTCAGACGGTTGCGCCGTGTGCAGCTTCTCCGCTTCCGGCAGCGCGTGCACGAACGGCCGCTCGCGCCCCACCGCGAACTTCACGATCTGGTTGAGATCCGCAGCCAGCGCGGTCGCCTCCGCGATGAGCAGCCCGTCGACCGGCGCGCGGTCCAGGGCGCCTTCGTGGTTGGCGGCCAGCGCCGTCATGCCCAGCGCGACCAGGGGCGCCAGCGCGAAACCGGTGACATTGCTCAGGCTATCGGCGCGGCTGGTGTTGCTCCAGCGCAGCGCGTTGCGCGTGCCGCGATCGAGCGGGTTCAAGTTGTCCGAGCCGTCGGCGTTGCGATCGCACCAGCGGCAAGCGGTTGCCGACAAATGGCTTTTCAGCAATTCGCTGGTCAGCCAGCCCGTCGTCGCCACGACCGTCACCGGCACGTCGACGCGCAGATCATACGAAAGCTCAGCGGGTTCCAGCGCGCGGCCGGCAAGGGGCAGACCAAGGAGCGCGGCCGTGGTGAGGACGACGACAAAACGCAGCAACTGCAACTACATCCCCTCCATGCTGCCTTCGTACATGTCCTCGATGAGGGTGGCGTAGTGCGACTCCACGACCTTGCGCTTGACCTTGAGGCTCGGCGTGAGCTCGCCCGACTCGATGGTCAGGTCCGCCGGCAGCAGGGTGAACTTCTTCAAGGTCGCGTACTTCGGCAGTTCGCGGTTCAGCTCGTCGACGGAGATCTGGATCAGCGCCTGGACCTGCGGCGCCTTGGCCAGCTCGGCGTAGCTCTTGCCGCCCAGGCCGTTCTCGGCCGCCCACGCCTTGATGTCCTCGTCGGCGAGCGCGATCAGCGCCGTGCAATAAGGCCGCGTATTGCCATGGACAACCACCGCGCCCGCGTACGGACAGATGGCCTTGAGCTTGCCCTCGAGCGCCTGCGGCGCGACGTACTTGCCGCCTGAGGTCTTGATGAGGTCCTTCTTGCGGTCCGTGATGCGCAGGAAGCCGTCGCTGTCCAGCTCGCCGATGTCGCCGGTGTGCAGCCAGCCGGCCTTGTCGATGGATTCCTGCGTGATATCTGGGAGGTTATGGTAGCCGCGCATGCGGCCGCGGCCGCGGATGAGGATCTCGCCGTCCGACTCCGCGATCTGCACCTCGGTGCCGGGGAGGGCCTGGCCGACCGTGCCAAACTTGAACGCTGCCGGGCGGTTGACGAAGCTGGCGGCGCTGGTTTCCGTCAGGCCGTAGCCTTCCAGGATGAGGATGTCCGCGGCGTGGAAGAACTCCGCCATGTCGCGCGACAGCGGCGCGCTGCCGGAGATGAAGAAGCGCACCTTGCCGCCGAAGCGGGCCTTGAGCTTGGAAAACACCAGCTTGTCCGCGATCTTGGCCTTGATGGCCAGCAGGCCCGTCGGCTCCTGCTTTTGCTGGCGCAGCGCCGAGACCTGCTTGCCGACGGCGATCGCCCACTTGAAGATCTTGTACTTCAGCGGACTTCCGGCCTTGGCGCCGGCGACGACCTTGTTGTGCACCTTCTCGAAGATGCGCGGCACCGCGGCGATGAAGGTCGGCTGGATCACGGCGAGGTTGTCGACCAGCTTGTCGATGCGGCCGTCGATGGCCGTCGGGAAACCGATGCGAATCTGGGCAGCTTCGAGGACCTTGCCGAAGACGTGCGCCAGCGGCAGCCAGAAGTACTGCACGTCGTTCTCGTGGATGATGCCAAGGTCGTCGATGGCCTTGCCTTCGTACACCCAGCAATCGTGCGTCAATTCAACACCCTTGGGCTGACCGGTCGTGCCGGAGGTGTAGATGAGCGTCGCCAGCTGCTCCGGCTTGACCGCAGCGATCGCCGCCTCGTACTTGCTCGGATGCGCGGCGTTCCAGGCCTGGCCCTGCTGCTCCAGGTCGGCGAGCGTCAGCACCCAGCCATCGTGCCCGGCCTTGCCGTCGAAGGTGATGACATGCTTCAAGTCCGGCAGGTTGGCGCGCTGCGCGGCCAGCTTGGCGACCTGGGCGTCGTCCTCGGCAAAGACCGCGACCGTGGCGGAATCTTGCAAGATGTAAGCGCATTCTTCGGGCGTACTGGCCGGATAGACCGTGGTCGTGGCGGCGCCGGCGCACAAGATCCCGAGATCCGAGAGGATCCACTCGATGCGCGTGCTGGCGAGGATGGCGCAGCGCTGCTCCTCGGCGATGCCCAGCGCGCGCAAGCCGCAGGCGATGTGGCGCACGCGCTCGCCGGTCTGGCCCCAGGTCATGTCGGCCCAGCCGCTGCCGGCGGGGTAGCGAAACGCAAGCTTGTCGGCAGACCGGGCGGCGCGATGCAAGAACATCAATGGAATCGTAGGATATTCAGTGGACATTGCATCAGCTCCGCTGGGTCAGTTGCGCCCATTGTGGCGCCTGCGGAGCGCTTTCGGCAAGGGTCGGCGTGCGGCGCGTGGCTCTAGTGCAGCGCGTTCCGGTGCACCACGTACTCGATGTGCAGCACCGCGCGCCCTTCGGCCATGCGCCCGCCAAGCGGCTGATCGAACGAGAACACCTGCTGGCCGGGCACGCCCGTCGGCGGCAGGGACTGCAGCAGCGCGTCGCTGGCGTGGTCGTGAAAAGGCCAGGCGCGCGGCACCAGGCTCGAGACCGTCACCGCGAGCACGGCCGTCCACGGCGCCTTGACCAGGCTCAGGTTTCCCGCCGCGTCCGGCATCGTCGCAACCAGGCCATCCGCATCGAGGAGGTGCACGGTGGGATGCGGCGCCGACCCGAACGGCACCGCCACGATGGGCTGACCTTCCAGGCCGCGCGGCACGTGCACGCCAGCGCGGTGGCGATCCAGGAGCACGACGCCACCCAGGGCCGCCGCCCACTGCACCGCTTCCTGCACCGTGGCGTGGTGCGGCGGCGCGAGCACGGCGCACGGCGGCAGCGGCGGCGCGGGAATCGGCACGCCGCCCGCGAGGTTGCGCAGCACGGCCAGGCGCGGCGTGGCCACCATCTCGGCCGGCAGGTCGTCGATCCACGCCCAACCCAGCTGGTAGTCCGGCGATTGCACGATGCCGACCGCCGCCCATGGCACGACGACGCGGTGCGGACCTTGCGGCGTCGCCTCGTCCCAGCGCAGCGCGTCGTCGTCGATGGCCAGCCCCGGCGTCGCCGGCATGATGCGCACGCCGAACGCGGGCATCTGCGCGTGCGCCGCCGGCGGCTGCGTCCCCGGCACGGCGCCGCGCGCCAGCACCCACACGGATCCGTCGTGCGCCTCGCGGGCGCGCAGGAAGGCGGTGCGCTTGTCCGGCTCGAGCGCCGTGCGCCCCTCCAGCACGGCGGCTTCGTCGATCTGCAGCGCCCAGGTCTGCCGCGGAGCGATGCCGAGCGCTTCGAGCAGCAGTTGCAGCCCCGCCTCTGGGTGCTGGCCCAGGCAGGGCGGCAGGTTGCCGTGCGTCAGCAGCCCCGCCGTGCCGTCCGGCCGCACACCGAGCAGGCCGAACACGCCGGCCATCGCGAGGACCGCCTCCAGGTCCATGCCGCTAGCCGCGCCGTACGGCACGCGCAGCGCCGTCTCCGCCCCCGCCTGCACCACAGCTTGCCCTTGCGTTCCGGCAAGTTGCAGCAGGACCACGCCCGACGCCGCGCCATCGGGCAGGCCGCGGTGCTCCGGATGGCGGCCGTCGACCAGCACCAGCACCGGTGCGCGCTCGAGCATGCCGAGGACGACGTCGCGAAAGGTTCCCTGGGACATGGACCGACCTTGCAGCAAGTGGGTGTCGCCGCGCAAGACGCTGGCGCGGCAGAAGTACCGCACGAGCCCGGTCGCGTCCACCGGCAGCGCCTTGGCAAACGCTTGCGCAACAACGCACACGGGCGTACTTTGAAGCCAAGCTGTCGTGTGCAGCCAGTTGGGGGAAACCATGAATATCCATCGTATCGCAGTGTTGCTCTTTGGCGTTTGCATCCTCGCGTGCGGATCGTCCGCCAGTTCCAGCAGCAGCGACGCGGCGGCTGCCAAGACCGATGCCAAGGACGGCAGCGTTGCGGCCAAGCTCGTGAAACTCGACTTCCTTTGGGTCATCGACCAGTCGCCGTCGATGTGCCAGGAGCAGCGCGCTCTGACCAAGGGAGTGGATGACTTCATCGCGAATTTGCAGAAGGCCGGCATCGCCGACGTGCAGATGGCCGTCGTGACCGTGCAGCAGATCGCCGACCTCGACAAGACGCAGCCCGGCGCCGTGCAGGCGGTCGGCCAGTTCATGCACGCGGCGGCGACGACCTTCCCGCCCAATTGCATGGCGCAGAACCGCGTGCCATGTGGCGGCGACACGCCGTGCAGCCAGGCTTGCGCTGGCGATGCAGTGTGCATCCAGCAATGCGCCGATGCGCAGTGCACGCAGGCCATCGATTTCAGCTTCAAGGTCAATCCCTTGTCCTCGATGTGCCCTGCTGCCGCGACCGCCACGTTCAATGACCCGCCACCGGCTGGCACGGACTGGCGCTGCAACACCGCGCAACCGCAGTACATCCAGAACGACAACTGCTCCACCAACTCTTT
The DNA here is from genome assembly GCA_903917305.1 of uncultured Myxococcales bacterium. Lineage (GTDB taxonomy): Bacteria > Myxococcota_A > UBA9042 > UBA9042 > UBA9042 > CAIXAA01. The sequence continues at coordinate 5,048 of CAIXAA010000201.1, forward strand.
CTGCTGGAAGCACTGCACGACGGACCAGGAATGCCGCGACCTCTACGAGCCGCAGGTGCCCAAGGACCAGCAGAAGATGATCTGCTACGTCCCGGGCGGCACGGCGGTGGAGAAGGCGGGCTGCATGTTCCCGCCCGACACCGCCGACTGCCCACCGGCGTCTCAGCTGCCGGCCGTGCTGGACAAGGACCACCTGAACCTCTTCCATTGCAACGCCATGGTCGGCGCCTCGATGACCCAAGAATCGAAGTTCGAAGGCGGTCTGCGCGCCGCGTGGATGGCCCTGGACCCGAACGGGCCGAATTGCCCGCACGGCGCCGATGGCAAGCCCACCGCCGATTGCCAGTACAAGCAGCTGGTGCGCGACGACGCCTGGCTGGTGCTCGTGTTCGTGAGCAACGACGACGACTGTTCGGTCGACCTGAACATCTCCTTGGATATCAGCATGAAGGCGAACAAGGACGCGCTCTACGGCGACGGCGTCAGCAAGGGCGTGCTGCCCAAGGACGACATGTTCAAGTGCCAGCAACTCGGCGACGCGGTCGGCGGCAACCAGGCGCTCAACGACGGCGTGTGCGAGTACAAGAAGAGCTTTGATCCCAGCATCTTGTGCGCATCGGACTGCCGCGGCAAGTCCGGAGCCGACTTCGCTGCGTGCATGGTGCCCGTGAACGCGATGGCCAAGGCCAAGGGATTTGCCCGCGTCGACAGCCGCTTCGCGCCGGTCAGCGATTTCGTCAATCGTTTCAAGTCGCTCAAGGCCGATCCGTCGCACGTGTTCGTCGCGAGCATCACCGGCGACGCGCTGCCGATCGCGACGACCGCGACGACCGACGAGGCGCAGGTCCTCGACCAGCAGCATTGGGACGAGGTGACGTACTTCCGCTCGCTGATCCACAACGTCGCGCAGGGACAGGCGCCCTACATCTGCGAAGGCGTCCACGGCGGCACATCCGGCTATGGTTCGCGCTACATCCAGCTGGCGCAAGCCTTTGGCAGCCGCGGCTTGGTGCAGAGCATCTGCGGGGCCGATTTCGCGCCCGCCTTCCTAGCGCTCGTCGACCTGGCGCTGCAGGCGGCGCCGAAGCCGTAGGTCGATGGACGCCAGCCGCGCGCAGTGCTAACAGTTCCGCGGCTGCACCGCCCGCAGCCTGCGCAGGTTGCTGTGCTCGCCCGACGCCTCGCCATCGCCGTCTGCCTCGCTGGCTGGCTCTGCGGCTGCGCCCAGCCCGCCCTGCCGCGCGTGCGCGCCTCCACGTGGCCCGAGGCCGATCGCTTGTTCCGCGGCGACTTGCGCTGGGTTGGCGGCGACGGCGCCTACTCGGTCGACTTGGGCAACGACCGCATCCTGTGGTTGTTCGGCGATTCGTTCATCGCGGCGGCAAGTGGCGATGGAAGCAAGAGAATGGTGCGCAATAGCGTCGCCATCCAGACCGGCCGCGACCCGAGCCGCGCGTTCCTGCGCTTCTACTGGCGGAACGACAAAGACGACGAAGCGCAATCGTTTTTGCCCGAGGACGGCAAGCGCTGGTTCTGGCCGGGACCCGGCATCCGGCTGGGCGACCGCCTGATCCTGTTCTACGGCCGCCTCTACCAAGCCAGCCCGGGCCAGTGGGGCTTCGCCGGCGCCGGCTGGACGGCGTGGCGCGTCGACAACCCCGATGCCGAACCCAGCGAATGGACACCGCAACCCGTGCCGGTCCCGGCCGACAGCCACGGCATCGACTTCGGCGGCGCAGTCCTGCGCGCTGGCGACTGGCTCTATGTCTATGGCAACAAGGGCACAGCGCACGACATCTACCTCGCGCGCTTCGCGGTGCAGGACGCCCAAGCCGGCGACCTGTCCAAGCCCTGGTTCTGGTGCGGCGGCAAGCTGGGCTGGTCGCCCGATGGCGCACCGGACGCCGTCGTGACGCTAGGCGCACCGGAATTCTCCGTGCATTACGACACGAACCTCGACACTTACGTCATGGCGCAATCGGAAGGCTTTGGCCCGACGACGCTCGCCTTGCGCACCGCGCCGGCGCCGCAAGGGCCGTGGAGCCGGCCGCGCGACGTGCTGCGCCCGCCCGAATCCTTTGATCCAACAGCGCTCGTCTATGCCGGCAAGGCACACGCGGAGCTGAGCGGCGCCGATCTCGTCCTGACCTACGTCCCCGGCAGCATCGACGACGCGCCGCAGACCGATGGCCTCTACTTCCCGCATTTCGTGAGGTTGCAATGGCGGTGACGCGTCTTCTGGCCGCCGTCCTGGTGACCTGTCTGACGGCGGGCGTGGCGCAGGCGGCACCGGCCGTCGTGTGGCTGCCGCAGGAGCCGCGCGCGATTCCCGAGACGACCTCGGCCTCGCGCGACGCGCCCGTGCTCGAGTGGGCGTACGGTCCGCGCGCGCAAGCCAGCGTCGGCCATGCGTTTGGCATCGCGGCGTGGGACAACCGCCAGACGCGCCTGGGCGTGACGGCGCTGCTCGCGCTGGAGGATGGCTCCGCCCACGCGGCTTTTCCCACGGAGTTCCTGCGGCACCGCCTCGAAGTCTCGCTCGCCTGGCTGTTGCCGCGGTTGGCGCGCGCCTGGCTGCCGCCGCACGCGCAGCTCGAGCTGGCGCTGCGTCTCGGGCACGACGGTCCGAGCGGGCGCATGGTCGGACCGGATGCCATTCGTGCCGACGACCTGCCCTTTGGCGCCGGCGGCGGCTACCTGGCCGTCGATGCGGCGGCGCGCATCCCCACCGGCCCCGCGTGGACGTGGACGCCGCGCCTTGGCCTGCGCCTCTACACCAATGTTTTCCCGTGGCTTTTCTCGCAGACGGCGTCCAATGCCGTGGCCGACGGCCTGCGGGAAGGCGCCCTGGTCGCCGTGACCGCGGAGATCGGCGGGCGCTACCGCTGGAAACCAAAAGTGAATCCCATGTTCTCCTTGTTCGGCCAATGGCTCGCCGCCCACGACGCCAGCGCCCACGACGCCCGCTTTGCGCGTCTGTTGGCGGGGTTGGCGCTCAAGGGGCGCGCCGGCGAACTGACGCCGTTCGTCTCGCTCGACATCGGCAACGGCATGGGCGTGCTGGTCAACCGCGACCAGCTGCGGCTCTCCGCGGGGGTGCGCCATGCGTTCTAACTTATTGGTAGTGCTTGTCTTCTTCCTCAGCGGCTGCGCCATCGATCTCGGCACGACACAGGCTGAAGCGCCGCCAGCCCCCACGGTTGCAGTCGCCAAGAGCTGCCCGCTGCTCCGCGACGTGGCCGGCGGCGTGCTGGGCGTGGCCGGCGGGGCCCGCTCCATGGCCACCGGCAAAGGCGAAAGCCTGTGGTTTTTGGATGGCTTGCGCGTGCACCAGGCCGACGGCAGCGAGCCCACCTGGAAGGCCGTCAGCCTCGCCTTGCCAGCCAGCGCGACCGTCGGCGGCTGCCTCGCGGGCGTGACGACCGCGGACACGCCGACACCGCTGTTCGATGCCACCGGGCTGCCGGCCGGCCAGAGCCTGCAGCCGCTGGCGCCGGTGCGGGCGGGCGACAAGGCCTGGCTGTTCTACGGCATCGATGTGGCTGATTCCACGGCAGCTTTCGGCGTACGCCGCGGCGGCTACGGCGTCGCGCAGTCGGCAACGCTGGCGCCACCGTTCCACATGGGCGCCACCGCGCTGTGGGCCGGCGATGGCCCGTCCTTTGGCGGCTCGTCGCTGGTCGACGGCGCCGACGTCTACGTCTATGGCTGCAAGAACTCAGGATTTCTCAACGCAGATTGCTACGTCGCCCGCGCCCCGGCGGACAAGCTCGACGATGTGACCGCGTACGTCTACGCCTCCGGCGGCGGCCACTGGACCGCCGATGTCGAGCACGCCGCAGCCATGGTCCACGCTGGCGACCCCATCGCGGTGCAGTACCAGCCGACGCAACAGCGCTATATCATGGCGTATGTCACACCGCTCGGCCAGCGCCTGTCGCTGCGCACCGGCCTGACGCCCACCGGGCCGTGGTCGCAGCCGCGCGAGGTGGCGGGGTGCGAGCTGCCGTTCCTGGACCCGGGCAGCTTCTGCGGCGGCGTGGCGCTGCACCCGGAGCTGGCGGGGCTGGGCGCGGGCGATCTGGCAATCACCTATACGATCAATACCTTCCAGCGACCGGCGGGCCTGGGCGATGCCAGCTACGATGCACGCCTGGTCGTGCTGCAGGTGCCGGCTGGCATGCCCTGAGCGGCGTCACGGCACCTGGATCGACCCCATGCCGTCGCTGCCGCCGCCCTGCGCATAGACCTTGATCCACCACGTGCCGACCGGCAGCTTGTCCTGCCAGGTCAACGTTGCGGCAAAAGCCCCATTTTGGACAGGCACTTCCATCGATACCGCGACCTTGTTGACGGTCTTGGCCCAGTTGGCGTGCGCGGTCGCCGCGTCGGGCGCCTTGGGATCGAACGGCTCCAAAGTCCCCAGGATCACGTCGCGTTCACACTCCAGCGTGACCAGCGCCGTCCCGGTCGCGAGCCCAGGCACCTTGCCCGCCACCGCCAACGATCCCGAATCGATGGTGCCTTGCGGCGGCCCATCGAAGGCAATCTGGCCCTGCGGGTAGCGCATCGACGTCGCCGGGTCGCCAATGAGGTTGTACAGCTCCAGGTGGACGCGGTTCAGGGCCACGCGCTCCGGCTCGGCGATGTTGTTGATGGCCGCCACCACCTCGATCTCGCGGCGGAAAGGGTCGGAGTGCAGGATCAGCCAGCGCTTGGCTTGCGCCACGACCTCGCCGATGGTCGGCAACCGCCCGTCGAAGATGGCGCGCTGCGATTCGTACGCGATCGCCGTGGTGCTGTAGGGATGCGTCTGGCTCACCGGCGCGAAGGCTGCCAACGCCGCCTTGGGGTTGGCGACCATGGCTTCGGCGATGGACGGGATGCTCGAGGCGAAGTTCCCCGCCATCGGGCAGAAGAAGAAGGCAAACGGCTGGCGGTGGGCACAGGTGAGGGCGGTGACCGCGGCGGCGGACAGGCCCTCGATCCCCGTGGTCGCCCCGTTGGCAATGAACAGGACGGCCAGGTTGCCCGCGCTGACGAGGTCCGTCAGCTTGGTGCTGACCGGCATGTCGTACCACGCGCTGTCGGGATTGGCGTAAAGACCCGTGATGTCGAGGTCGTGCGACAGGTAGGTCAGCGCCGACATCGCCAGGCCCTCGAGCATGCCGTCGAGCACCGCACCGTAGCCATAGCCGCCGCTGTAGATCGCGACGCGCCGGTTCCACGACCCGGTTTCGTAGCTCGACTCGAACGCCTTGAGCGTGGCCAGGTACGCCGCGCCCTCCGCCAGGTTGTGCACGGCGATGCGCCCGACGGCCGCGTCGGGCAACAGGTCGCCGTCGAGGTCGGCGTAGGCGTTGTCCGTGTAGCACATGGACGGCGGGACGAAGTTGTTGTCGGCGCATGGATGCGGCGGCAGCGAACCGGGAGCGCCGATGCCCGTTCCCGGCGGCGCGTCGCCATACAGCACGAGAAACAGAGGCCGTTCTGGAGGCAGCGCAGCCCTGAGCGCGTCGAGCTGGGGCGCAATCGCGTTGCGCAGGTACAGCGGATCGACCGGACCGCTGACCAGGTCGGAGACGCTGAGCACGAGCGTCTTGTGGCCTTGCGCCTCGCGGTACTTGGCGTGATTGGTCGCAGCCGCCAGGAGATTGTCCTGCGCAACCACGAAGTAGTCCGCGCCCGTCGCCGCCGCCACTTCCGGCAGCACCGGCACCACGGGCAGCGGCGGCGGCCCAGCCAGGCCATTGGCGCCCTGCGTCTTGCCGGAACCCGGACCGACGTCCTTGGCCGCGGACGCGCCGGCGTCCGGTGGTGCGACAGCCTGTTCCTCCGGATCCGCGGGCTGTGCGGTTCGCGGCGGCGGAAGGCAACCTGCCGCAGCGACACACAGAAAAGCCGAAAAGAATGCACGACCCCAAAACCGGTTGGCAGCCATCGTGTCCCCCTGCACGACGCATCCGGGATGCGATGGACCCACCTTACGCCCACGCTGCGAGCCGTGCAACAGGGAAC
>CAIXAA010000202.1 GCA_903917305.1 uncultured Myxococcales bacterium
CCGGATGGCCGGCGGCGAACGCCAGTTCGATGACCAGCAGGTGGCCAAAAGGCGCGCCAGCCTCGGCGGCGCGAATCGCAGCGCTCGTGTCCGCCATCAGCTGGTTGTACAGCGGCCGGATCTGCGCCGCGGGCGCTGGCACTTCCGGCTCGTTCAGCAGGTTGTAGCCCGCGACTTCCGGCCGGCCGGCGAAGTGCTTGGCCAGCGTGCCCCAGGTCGCCACGAAGCGGTCGCGGATGCCGTCGGTGTTGTTGTAGAAGTGGTTCCACGCAGCCGTCACCGCCGGCGAGGAGTTGCGGTCGCCGCTCGTGCACGTGGACAGCCCGTCGTCGATCACCGCCCATTTCGGCGCGCCGTCCCAGCCTTTGGCGGGCGCCGTCGTGCCCGTGCACTCCGCGGCGTTGTCGGTGTGCAGGAACGACGTGTACGCGTCCTGGTGCATGTCGATGACCGTGTAGATGCCGTGCGCCGCAGCCGCCTTGACGTAAGTGTCTATAGCGTCGACATATTGCGTGTCGAACGCCCCGCGCGTCGGCTCCAACCGCGACCAGTGCACGACCAGACGGATGACGGAGAAGCCGCTCGCCTGCATCTCCTGCCAATCCGCTTCCGTCATCGCAGCAGTTGGCTTGGCGTCCGGATCGCCCTGCCAGTACTCGCCCAGCGACGTGATGTTGACGCCGCGCAGCAGCACCTCGCGGTCCAGGTCATCGACGATGCGGTGGTCTGCCGACGTGTGCAGCGGCCGCAACGCCAGGAGCGCCGGCCCGACCTGGGTGCCCGCCGCCGCCACGTCCTGCACGGCATCCGCCTTGTTTGCCGCTGCGCCGTTGCCGCCGCACGCCGCCGTCAGCGCCAGGCACATCACCGTCGACAGCCGCGCCCACGGCCCTCGCATCCACTTGTGCTGCATCCCCACCTCTGGCGAAGGCCGACCGCGCTGGCTCGGCGGCAAGATGACCTATTTCGCGGGCTTGTCCCCAGGCGGCACGCCCGGCACCTTGCCCGGGTTCGGCTGCGGCTCGATGTGCCAGCCCGCCGCCGCACCCACCGGCGGATCCGGCAGGGTCGTGTTCAGCACGTTGTAGGCCCACGACGTCCAATTGCCCATGTTCAGCTGCTTGGCGCCGAAGTGGTCGACCTCCAGCCCCGGCGACAGGATGCGCCAGACGCGCACGAACACCGGCCCCGACGGCACCGGATTCGCGCTGCCCATCGCTTGAAAATCAGGCAGTTTGATCTGGTCGACGTTGCCGCGCACGAACATCTCCCAGCGCGTCGTGTAGTTGCTGTCGGCGATGCGGACCATGTTCAGCGTCGGCGTCACGCCCGGGGCGTGGACCCACACGACCTGCTGGCCGAGCGGAATGCCGACAGAAGGCTGCGTCACATAAGGCATTTCCAGGTACGGCCCCAGCATCACCAGCGGCTCGCCGACCGCCACCGCGCCGCCATCCAGCGTCGGCAGCACGCCGCGCAGGTCGATGCTGAAGCTGGGCAGCGAGGCGTTCTTGATCTGCGAAAGGCCATCGACGCGCAGCCACGTGCCCTGGCCGCCGATGGCGTAGACCGGGAAATCCTTGCCGAAGCCGCGCACGCTGTAGAGCGGCTGGTCGACGCCGGTGGTCAGCGTGGTCAGCGCGGCGCCGTCCCAGTGGGCGAGCCAGCCGCGGTCGCCGCACAGCCAGACGTCGCTGTCGCCGCGGCCCCAGATGCCGCGGATGCCGCGCGCGGTGAACGTGGGGAGCGACGTGAAGGCGAGCGGTCCGCTGCCGCCGGTCTGGGCGCGCAGGAACGTGCCGCCGTCGCCGACGAGGTAGAGGTTGCCGCTGGAGCTGTTCCACAGTCCGCGCAGGTACTTGTAGGCGGGCGCGCCGAACTGCTGCGCGCTGGTCGGCGGCGCGGGGAACGGGCCCGCGAGCGGCGTCCACCCCTTGCCGTCCCAATGCGCGAGCTGACCTTGCGCGTCCAGCAGCCACGCGTCCGCCGCGTTGCGACCGCTCAGCGCCACGACGCGCGCCGCCACCGCCTGCGGCCAGAGCTGCCAGCCAAGTGCGGACCGGCGCAGCAGAACGCCGGCATCGCCGCCGATCCAGCCGTCGTCCGGGCTCTCCTGCGGCAACCAGACGGCGAAGAGATCGCGGGCCGTCGGGCTCGGCTGCTGCGTGAAGTTGCCGCCGGTCCAGGCCACGATGCGCCCCGCGTCACCGACGGCGATCGCCAGATCCTTCCTGGAATCGCCAGCATGCATCGCGCCGCCGAGGGCCTCGCCAGGTTGCGGCGCCTCGGTCTGCGCGCTCCACAGCGCCGCCGCGCCCAGTGGGCTGACGTCCAGGTGCGTGCCGATCGCCGTCGAATTCGGTGCGCCGCCATAGGCATTCGCGACGCCGCCGTAGAACTCGTAGCGCACATCGACGTTGTCGCCGGTGAACAGCGCCGCGCCGGGCTGGTGCTCCAGCTCCATCACGTCCGTGACCGTCAGCGTCGTCTGGCTGGCAATCGGCACGTAGCCTTCGGCGCCGAGATCCAGGCCTGCGGTCAGCGAGCGCTGCCCCGTCGCGTCCGGACCCATCGGAATCGCGACCATGCGCACGCGCACGCGGCGGTTCAGGGGCACGTGGACGCTGACCTGGACGCCCTTCAAGTTGTCGCCGGGGAAGATCGACAGGCGCCGCGTCAAGCCCATGACCAGCTTGGTGAAGACGCCCTGGTCGTCGACGTAGCCGGACCAGCAGACCACCGCGACGTCGCCGGGATGCGCGGGAACCGTGTACGTGCCATCGCTGCCGACGATGCCGCCGGCGCCGGGTGGCGCGTTGCCGCCGAAGATGGAGGGGCTGGACGACTCGCAGCGCACCTGCGGCGTGCCGATGCGGGGCAGGCAGCGGAACTTGCTGGTATCGACGAGGCTTTCGCCAAGGCCGCGGCACTCGAAGCCGTTGGGGCAGTCCGTGCTGGCGAGGCATGGTGCCGTGCAGTAGCTGCTGCCGCCGACGGCCAGGCCGCTCCACGTTTCGCAGGTCGCGCTGCCGCTGCAATCGCTGGTGGTCTTGCACGGCGCGCAGTTGCCGGCGGCGATGGTGTGGCCGGCGCAGCTGCCGGTGGGAAGTTGCGTGTACTTCTCGGCATCCAGGACCGTGCCTTGGATCGTGCCGTCGGGCAGCGGCGTCGTGTCGTCGGCGGGCGGCGGGTTGCCGTTGCCGTCCGAAGGCGGCGGGAAGGCGGTCAGCCGAATCGTCACGTTCTCCACGGCAACCGCGACGACCGAGCCTGCGGAGAAGCCAGCCTTGGCGGCGTGCACGTCCACCGGGCCGACAAGCCCTTTCCCTGACAAGGTAATCTGGCCGTGCGCGTCCGTCAGGCCTTGGTAGGGCGTCTTGGGATCGTCGCCGAGGACCACGAGCGCGCCGGGCACGGCCTTGCCGGTGCCCTTGGTCGTCACGGTCACGTTGACCGCGCCATCGATTTGCCCGCCCCACGTGCCGCCGCCCTCGGCGTGCGGATCGAAATACGTGAAGGCGCCAGCGCGGTTCTGCACCACGCCGCCCGCGAACTGGGCACGCAGCAGCGCCGGCCCCGGATCGCCCGGCGGCGTGCGCATGCGGGCGAGCCCGCCATCGACGATGTCCAGCTTGGTGACCAGCTTGCCGCCCAACTGCAGGTTTTCGAGCTGATCGAGGTTGGTCCCGACGACATGGACGAACGTGCCGCCCGCCTGCGCTCCCACCGACGGAATCAACGCCGCAATCCCGGGATGTTGCGCGGCAAACTGCGCCATCGCGGTGCCATGCAGCGTCTGGCCGCCGGCGAAGTGCAGCTCCACGTCGGCGGGACCCGGCGCACCCTTGGGCGCCACGGCGACGACCGCGCCTTGCCCTGCCTGCTGCGCGGCAACCGCTTGCAGGCTGCCGGCTTGCAGCGCGCCGATGCGCACGCCCGTCACCGCTCCCCACGCCGGCACGGCGGGCTCGTACGTCACGGTCACCAGCGAACCACCTTGCGCTTGAAGCACTTGCGGCACGACGTGGACGATCTTCGGGACGGGCGCGAGGTACGTGAAGGCCTGTGCCGCGGTCGCCGCCAGGCCGCCCAGCGCGACGGTCACATTGGCGGCGTGAGGAGGCGGAACGGCGCTGGCGGGGGGCAGGACGGTCAGGCTCGCTCCCACGCCGAAGGCAGCCGCAGCGCTCGACAAGACGGTCGCCTTGGCGCCATCGAAGCGCACGTCGGCGGAGGCGAGATCCGCCGGGTCGATCTTGCCGGTGACCGCCACGACGACAGCGCGCAGGTCATTGGCGGGCAGGGCGGCGGGCGCCACGCCGAGAACAGCCATGGCATCAGTTGGTTGCGCGACGTAGCGGTAGCCTTGGGCGAGCGTGCTCGCGCCGTCGACGCCCACGTAGCGCACGTCGCGCGCGCCCGGCGTGCCGGTCGCACCGACGACGACGGTCAGCGACGTCCCATCCGGCGCACCCGCCTGGACCTGCGCCGTGGTCTGCAGCGTGCCGGCGAGGAGCTGCACGGTCGCTCCGCTGGCAAACAGCCCCGCGCCAAGGAGTTGCACGGCATTGCCGCCCGCCAGCGGACCCAAGCCCGGCTCCACGCGGTCGATGCGCGGCGCTGCGTGGTACGTGAAGGCGTGCCCGAGCGTGCCCGAGCCATCCGCATTGCTGGCCACGACCGCGACAACGCCAGCATCACCCGGCGGCG
>CAIXAA010000203.1 GCA_903917305.1 uncultured Myxococcales bacterium
CCCCGCGGCACGGATCCGTTTTCGGTGCATTGTCAGGTGGATGCAGCGCAGCTCAACCGCGCGGCGCAAGCACGTTGCGCCATCGTGAAGGGATGTAAAGTTGTCGCAAGGTGTCTCGCGGGACGTCGCAGGCCACGCTTCGGGCGCCGGCCGCCGATCGCGCTAGGGCTCGGGTTGCCGCGGCAGCAGGCCATGCATCCACGCGTACCCCAGCCCCGCCACCACCAGTGCGTGGCGAATCTCGCCATTGCGCACCAGCTCCTCGGCGCGGGTCGCCGGCTCCAGGCGCAAGGCGCACTCCTCGGTAGTGTCGAAGCGCGTCTCCGCCACCTTCTTGCAATTCCAGGCGAAAAACGTCGTGCAGCGGTTGGCTTGGATGGCGGGATTGGGCTCCACCGTGCCGATGGGCTCGATGCGCTCCGGCGCGTAGCCGGTCTCCTCCAGCAGCTCGCGCACGGCGGCGGCCGTGGCATCCTCGCCGTCGTCGATCATGCCGCCGGGAATCTCGAGCGTGACCTCCGCCGTGCCATGCCGGAACTGCTCGATCAGCACGATTTCGTTCGCTTCCGTCACCGCCACGACGTTGACCCAATCGGGCGCGTCGAGGACGAAGAAGTCGTGGTGGGTGCCATCGCGCGGCGAGGCGCGCCGCAGGGCGCGAACGTCGAAGATGCGCGTGTGGAGCAGGAGTTGTTCGCTGTGATCGAGCCAGGACTTGGGCATGAATCGGGCCTCCGTCAACCCACCAACACCGCCACCGCACCCGACAATGCCAGCCCGGCACCGAGCCAGCGCCGCTTGGGCACGATTTCGCCGGACAGGCGCGACAGCAGCAACATGAACACCGACGCCATCTGGTTGAGCAGCGCCGCACGCGACGCCGGCGCGTACTTCATGCCGCCAAGCCAAAGGATCATCGAGATGTAGGTGCCCATCACCGTCGCCGGCACGATGGAACGCCACAGCGGTTGCGGGCGGAACATCGCCAGCGAGGCGCGCAGCCGGCCGCTCACGGCTTGGACCATCAGGAGGCTGACGGCGCCGACGATGAGGCGCACGGTGGTCGCTTCGATGAGGTTGCTGCGCACGAGCGCGGGTTTGGCGACGATGACGCCGAGGGCGCTGGCGACGACGCCGCCGAGCGCGTACGCGATGCCGCGGCGGTCGACGTGGAGGCTGCCCGGCTTGTGCCAGGCCACGGTGACGAGGCCGGCGACCACGAGCGGGACGCCGATGACCAGGCCGCCGGAGATGGTCTCGCCGAGCAGGAGCACGGAAAGGCCAACAACGATGGGCGAGTAGGCACAGTCGGTGACGGCGGCGACGCTGGCGCCGATGCGCTGGATGCCCGCGAAAAACAAGGTGTCGCCCAGGGTGAGGCCGAGCAGGCCGCTGCCGGTGAGGCGCAACCAGTCCTCCGAGGAGCGCGACCAGTCGATGCCGCGGCCCATGACGGCCAAGGTCAGGAGCAGCATCGCGGACGCCACGACGTTCTTGAACAAGTTGACGGCCCAGGGGTCGACGTTGCCCATGCGGCGGAACAGCATGACGGAGACGGCCCAGCAGAAGCCGCAGCCCAAAGCCATGAATTCGCCAGTCCAAACGGGCATGGAACGCGCCAGGCCCCCGGGACGGGGGCGGCGGAGTGTCGGCACGCACCGGCGCGATGTCAAACGCAGTCTTGCCGGCCAGCGCGACGCGACGTACCGTGCGCGGCATGTCGACGCCCGCCCCCTTCGTCACCACCGCCGCTGACGGCCGCAGCCTCGAGCCCGGCGGCCAGGTCTTTCGCCCGCCGAGCGAAGCCGACTCCTTGCTTTTGCAGGTCAGCGTCGGCTGTTCGCACAACCGCTGCAGCTACTGCGCGATGTACAGCGAGAAGCGCTTCGCCATCCGGCCGCAGGAGGAGATCGAAGCCCTCATCGACGCTTACGCCAGCCTGCGCCCTGCCCCGTCGCGGCGTGTCTTCCTGTGCGACG
>CAIXAA010000204.1 GCA_903917305.1 uncultured Myxococcales bacterium
GTCCGCGCCCGCTGGGCCGAAGGCGCCACCGGCCTGCGCGCCGAGATCGACGGCGGCTGGTTCAGCGGCGATGACAACCTCGACGACGTCAGCCAGAACGCCTTCAAGGCCAACCCGAACTTCCAGCAGGGCATTCTGCTGTTCTCGCAGGTCCTCGGCTGGCAGAGCGGCCGCGCCCGCGTCACCGCCGCCGATCCGCGTTACGTAGGCTACCCGAGCGCCGACCTCGACCGCATCGCCACCGGCGGGTCGGTCACCAGCGCGGTCACCGCGTTCCCCAAGATCGGCTACAGGTTCTGCAAGTGCCTGGAAGTCTACGGCGGCGCCTTGCTCGCCTGGTCGCCGCGCACGCCGATCGACCCGTTCTCGACGCGCACCGTCGGCGGCGGCGCGCCGCGCAACTTCCTGTCGCAGGCGCCCACGGACTCGATGCTCGGCACCGAATTCGACGGCGGCATCGTCGGCACGCTCGCCCCGACCGGCTGGCCGATGGCGGTCGCCCTGCGGGCTGAATACGCTGTGCTCTTGCCCGGCGGCGCGCTCGCCGGCCTCGACTCGCCCATCCACGGCGGCCGCCTGACGCTCAGCGTCTTGCCGCCCAGCCCGAACTAGCCCTTCGCCTTGCTTTCCGCCGGGAGCCTTCCGATGCACCTCTTCGATTCCACTGGCACTTCACGCGCCGCGCTCTGCGTGCTGGCGTTGCTCTGCGCGCCCCTTTGCGGCTGCGAATCGGCCGCCACCGGCCTTGCGCGCACCACCCCCGGCTCCGGCGCGAAGGTCAAGTTCGACACGTTCCACAAGCCGTTGCCGGAGATCCCGCTGCCCAACGACTTCGCCACGCGCTTCGACGCCACCGCCACCACCAAGCGCCGCATCAACGCCAGCCTCGTCGTGCCGACCGCGTGGGAGCTCGGCACGCGCCAGGCGCTCGACGCCCTCGACGGCTGGGGCACGCTGGCGCCCATCAGCGTCAGCTTCGATGCGCCGCTCGATGTCGAGAACATCCTGAAACGCCACGGCGATCGCTTCGATCCCAGCAATGACACCATCCTCGTCATCGACGTGACCAAGGGCTCGCCGGACTTCTGCAAGGCGATGCCGCTCGATGTCGGCCAAGGGCTGTTCCCGGTGCTGCTCGACGATCCCAACTACTATCCGAATGATCCGCGCGGGATGCTCAAGCAGCTGATCTTCGAGGAGGTCGAGGAGGACCTGAACCACAACGGCATCCTCGATCCCGGTGAAGACACGGACATGGACGGCGTGCTCGACCACCCGAACACGCGCAGCGCGACCGATTCGAGCATCCTGACCAACTACGAGCGCGAGACGAACACGCTGATTGCCAAGCCCGCGATGCCGCTGCGCGAAGGCACGACGTATGCCGTGGTGCTGACCAAGGCGCTCAAGGACGCCAAGGGCAACCCGGTGCAGTCGCCGTTCGAGTACGTCAACCACACGGCGCAGACCGAGGATCTGGCGGAGCTGCCGGGCTGCCTGCCGCAGTCCAAGCTGGGCGTGGCGGACATCGCGTTCACGTGGTCCTTCACCACGCAGACCTGGACCAAGCCCATCGTCGCGGTGCGCGACGGTCTCTACGGCATCGGACCGCTCGCGCGGTTGGGGACGGAGTTTCCGGCTGAAATGAAGCTGGCCGATGTGCAGGATCCGGTGGACGCCAGCACCAACACCAAGATCGTGCCCGGTGCGATGTTCCTGCCGCTGGCCAAGACGCTGATGAAGCAGTTCGGCCCGACGAGCAAGCCGGAGGAGCTGGACATCTTCTTCAAGAACTTCGAGTTCATCGACTTCCACGCCCTGGGCAGCATCGATTCGCCGCAGTTCTTCCCGCGCTTCGACGCCAAGGGCGAGCAACTGCCGCTGACCGAGCAGATCTGGCGCGTCGATCCCAAGACCGGCGCGGCGTTCATCCGCCACGAAGGCGTGACGTTCTGGCTGATGGTGCCCAAGAACCGCACAGGTCCGGCACCGACCGCGATCTTCATCCACGGCCACGGCAGCAACAAGTTCGACACTATCAACTTCGCAGGCTTCCTGGCGCGGCAGGGCATCGCCTCGCTCGGCATCGACAGCGTCAGCCACGGCGTCGGCATCACGCCTGACCAGCTCGATCTGGTGCAGAGCTTGTTCGGCGGCCTGGGCATCATGGGCATGGCCGACGCCGTCATCGCCGGCCGCGCGCTCGACCAGAACGGCGACGGCAAGCTGGATTCCGGCGTGGACTTCTGGACGTCCTACATCTTCCACACCCGCGACGTCGTGCGGCAGACGGGCGTCGACGTCATGCAGGTCGTGCGCACGCTGGCCAGCTTCGATGGCAAGCGCACCTGGAAGCACGACGCCAACCACGACGGCAAGGACGATCTGGCCGGCGACTTCGACGGCGACGGCACGGTCGACGTCGGCGGCGCGGCGCCGGTGCACATCATCGGCGGCTCCTTGGGCGGCATCCTCGGCAGCTTCATCGCCGGGTTGGAGCCCAAGCTGGACACGGTCGTGTCGATCATCGCCGGTGGCGTCCTGGGCGAGATCGGTACGCGCAGCTCCTTGGGCGGCGTGCGCAATGCGATGGTGCTGCGCATGATGGCGCCGCTGATCCTGGTGCACGACGGCGCGCTGTTCGAGCTGTTTCCGGATCTGACCAACGACAAGGAGGTGAAGATTGCTTCGCTTCCGACCACGCCCGGCAAGATTGCCGTGCTCTCGAACCTCGATACCGGCGAGTACCGCTGCGGCCGCGTGCAGGACAAGGGGCTGTTGCGCGTCGCGGTGCCGTCCGACAAGGGCAACCGGCTGCGGATCGCCTTCTACGACAAGGAGCTGGCGTCCAAGGCGCCGGAGGGCTGCGTGCCGGCGGGGCTGCCGGTGTTCGTGACGGATACGTTCAGCGAGGACGTGAGCTACGGCGGCCACACGTTCAAGGCGGGCTCGCCACTGCTGGCGCTGAGCGACGGCTTTGGTCTGCGCCGCGGCAACCCGGAGTTGCGCCGCATGTTGGGCATCGCGCAAGTGGCCTTGGACGGAGCGGATCCGGCCAACACGGCGCCGTTCATCCACCAGGACCGCTTGCTGACGTATGGCAATGGCGAGACGGTCGGCACGCGCATCCTGTACATCAACACGCTCGGCGATCCCGGCGTGCCGACGGCGTCGGGCGTGTCGCTGGCGCGCGCGGCGGGGCTCATCAACTTCCGCGACGTGGATCCGCGTTACAGCGAGAGCGTCATGCAATGGCTGGTCGAGGTGGGGCTGGTCACGGGCGTCGACGGCACCAAGCAGTGGACCGACAAGACGGGCGTCGGCGTGCTGTTCGACGTCGACTACCTGGCCAACCTGGTGGCGGCGGGCGATGGTTTCGACATGCCGCGCGCGGACAAGCCGCTGCGCATCATCCGCGACAATGGCGGGGCGGTGGGCGGCAAGAGCGCGATCCTGTTCCCGGTCATGACGCCGCAGGGCGTGCACGGCTTCCCGGCGCCATCGCCGACCAAGCCGTTTGATTTGGGATCGCTGCTGATCAACCAGGTGGCGCGGTATATGGCGTCGCGGGGGACGGAGCTGGACTTCGACCTTTGCCAGCTGACGTGGACTTGCCCTTGGATTCCGCCGCCTTTGCCGTAGCGCCCGCCAGGCAGCGCGCCGCATCCACCGCCGCCAACAGCTCCCCATCGCGCTTGCCCAGCGCCTCGCGCCAAGGCGCCTGCTCCGCCTTCCAGCCCTCCAGGCACGCCACCAGCTTGGGCGTCCGCAGCTTGCACTCGTGCTCAGGCAGCTCCGTCGCCGGCGGCACATGCCCCGGCAGGTCCGCCTCGCACGCCTGCGAACTGCCCTCCGGCGCCGGCAGCGCCAGGTCCGGCTTGACACCTTTGGCCTGCAAGCTCCGCCCCGCCGGCGACAGGTACTGCGCCATCGTGATGATCAGCGCCCACGGCCCCTGCTTCGCATCCACCACCTGCTGCACCGTGCCCTTGCCGTAGGTGCGCTGCCCCAGCACCAGCGCGCGCTCGTTGTCCTGCAGCGCCGCCGTCACCATCTCGCACGCCGAGCGGCACGGCTCGTCGACCAGCGCCACCAGCGGCAGCCCCAGGTCGTTCGCGCTCCTCGTCGCCGTCAGCACCACCGGATCGCCCTCGCGCAGCGCCGCTTGCAGGATGTTGCCCTTGGACAGGAACACATCCGCCACCGCCACGCCTTGTTCGACCCAACCGCCCGTGTTGCCGCGCAGATCCAGCACCAGCGCGCCCAGCTTGCCTTGCGCGTCCAGCCGCAGCTCCGCCACCGCCGCGCGCACCTCCGCATCCGCCGCCGTCGCGAACTGCGGCACGCGCACGATGCCCACGCCCGTGCCATCGCCCGCCAGATAGCCCGCCACCGTCGGGTTCTTGAGCGGCAGCCGCGGCAGCACCGCCTCGAACGCCTTGCCTTTGCCGCGTTGCAGTTTCAGCGTGACTTCGCTGCCTTTCTCGCCTTGCAAAGCCTTGACGACCTGCGCCAGCGTCAGCGTCTTGGCGTCCGCACCATTCAGATCCAGCAGCTTGTCGTCGCGCTTGACCGTCTTCTGCGCCAGCGCGGCATCCGGATGCACGCGGCGCACGACCAGCTCGCCGGCGCGCTCCAGGAAATCCACACCCACATCGACCACTTCCGCGACGCGCGACGACGCCTCCTGCTTGACGAACAGCTTCTTGGGCGTCAGCGAGGAGTGCGGATCCAGCGCCTGCACGAAGCCATCCGCCGCCATGCGCCACATGCGCGAGGCGTCCGGCGGCGGGTTCGCAGCCAGCAACTGCGCGATGACGCAGCCAAAGCCGATAGGACCGAACGGCGTCTTCTCCCAGGCTTCGTGCGTCTGCTCGCGCACCGCCCGCCGCGCCGCGTTGCGCGCCTGCACCTCCGCGAGGCTCGAGGGCGGCGGATCCTTGTCCGGCGCGGGCTTCCAGATCAGCGCTTCGCTCTGCAGCGCAGGGCACTGGAGCGGTTGCAGCTCCCCCGTCAGCGCCGCGCGCCCCTCCGGCGTCTGCTGCTGCGCGTGCACGAAAGCCGCCGGCAGCAGGCGCAGATCGCCGGTCGCCCGCAGCGCGCCTGTCGCGGCCCAAGCCCAGGCGCGCTCCGGCACGTGCGCAAGCAGGTGCTTGTGCGACGCCAGATCGACAATCTCGTCGAACGCCGGCTGGTCGAAGTGCAGGCCGTCCCAATCGGCTTCGGCGGCGTGCAGCGGCAAGGGCAGGGCGCAGAGCGTCAGCGCGCTGAGAAGAGTGAGGATTCGCACCGGGCCTCCGTGCCGCGCGTCGGCGGCGTGGGAAAGCATACGCGCAGCGACGGCTTGGCGAGAAGCGTCGGCACTCGCCGCCCCCCACGCAGCACTCGCCGACCCATCCGCAGCCCTCGCCGAACCCTCCCGCCACGCTGCGGCAACCGGGACTATCTTGCGAGGCAGATGGGCGGCACACTCGCCGCTCCGGAGGTCTTCATCATGTCCCGCTTCAATCGCGAACCCCACAGCCACCGCCACGGCTCCCTCTTTGGCGGCGGCGCGCTCATCCTTGCCGGCACCGCCTTGCTCCTGTCGCGCCTCGGCTACCTGGGCGGCATGAATCCTTGGCACTTGTGGCCTTGCCTGCTCATCTGGGCCGGAGGCTTGAAGCTCGCCGGCCTGCATCCCGGTCGCCGCGGCGGCGGCGCGGTGCTCATCCTGATCGGCGCGCTCCTGCAGGCGCATTACCTGCACTTGCTGCCCATCGACGCAGCGAGCCTGTGGCCGGTTGCGCTCATCGTCTTTGGCGTCTACGTCCTGTTGCGCGGCGGTCGGCGCCATCGCCACTGCCAGGTCGGCGGCACGCTGAGCACCGAGCCCACGTTGCAGCGCAGCGTGCTTTTCAGCGGCAGCCAGGAGCGCATCACCAACCAACGCTTCCAAGGCGGCAACATCCAGGCGACGGCGGGCGGCTTGCAACTCGACTTCACCGGCGCCGAGATCGACGGCGAAGAGGCCGTGCTCGACGTCGACGTCTCCATGGGCGGCCTCGAGCTGCGCGTGCCGCGCCACTGGAAGGTCATCGTCGAAGCCAATGTCATGCTCGGTGGCATCGAGGACCGCACGCACCTGGACGAAACCGCGCCTGACATCAAACGCCTGAAGCTGGTCGGTCGCGTGCTCATGGGCGGTCTGGAGATCAAGAACTAGGTCATGGGCATTCTCCTTCGCTTCCTGCGGCGCTATGTGCTTGCGCCCCTGCTGGCCATCGCGGCCATGCTGGTGGTGGCGGCGCTGCTGGGTCCGCAAGCGCTGGAGCGCGAGTGGCCCCTTGTGCTGGCGGCCGGCGCGGCGACGTACCTGCTGGCTACCGCGTGGTTCCAGGTGCGGCAGGCGCGCGAGGAGACCGCGGCGGCCGCGCTGCGCGCGCAGGAGGCGGCGCTGCTGGCGCGCGATGCCGAGCTGGCTGCGCTGCATGCCCGCCTGCGGCCTCACTTTCTCTTCAACGCCTTGCAGTCGGTGGCGGCGCTGATCGGCAGTGATCCCAAGGCGGGGCGGCAGATGTGCCTGGATCTGGCGGATTTCCTGCGGGCGCGCCTGGAATCGGATCCTGCGAAACTGGTGACGCTGGAAGACGAGCTGCGCATCACGCGCCAGTACCTCGCCATCGAGCGCGTGCGCTTCGCCGATCGCCTGGACTGGCAGGAGCGCATTGATCCCAAGGCCTTGCAGCTCGCCGTGCCGCCGCTGATCCTGCAGCCGCTGGTGGAGAACGCCCTGGTCCACGGCCTGGCGACGCTGGAAGAGGGCGGAACGCTGCTGCTTTCCGCGGAGTTGCACGGCGAGGAGCTGCAACTGTCGCTGGGCAATCCGACCGAGGCGCGGCCGCGGCGTCCGGGTCGGCAAGGGCAGGGGCTGGCGCTGGTGCGCGGCCGGCTGCAGGCGCACCATGGCCAGGCGGCGCGGATGACGATCGACAGCAAACCTGAGTCCTTCCGCGTGACGCTGCACCTGCCCGCGCGAGGCTTGCCATGACCACGCCGCTGCGCGCCATCCTCGCCGACGACGAGCCGCTCGCGCGCAGCTACCTGCGCGAACTGCTTGCCGCGCATCCGGAAGTCACGGTGCTGGCGGAGTGCCGCAACGGCCTCGAAGCAGCGCGCGCGATTGCCCAGCACCGACCGGACCTCGCGTTCCTCGACGTCGAGATGCCCAAGCTCGATGGCTTTGAAGTGCTTGATCTCGTGGAAGGTCCGCTCGCGGTCGTGTTCGTCACGGCGTTCGACCACTACGCCGTGCGCGCCTTCGAAGCCCACGCGGTCGACTACCTGCGCAAGCCCTTCTCGCCGGAGCGCCTGGCGGCGGCGCTGGAGCGCGTGCGGCAGCGCATCGGTCAGCCGCGCACGTTGGACGCGAATCTCCTGCGAAAAGAGGCGTTTCCGGATCGGCCGTTCGCGGAGCGGCTGGCGGTCAAGAACGGCGCCGAAGTGGTCATCGTCGACGCGGCGGATCTCGACTACGCAACCTCCGAAGATGACTACGTGAACCTGCACGTCGGAACGAAGAGCTGGCTCAAGCACCAGTCGCTGGCCAGCCTGGAGCAGGCGCTGGATCCGCGGCGCTTCGTGCGCATCCATCGGACTTGCCTGGTGAATGTCGACCGCGTCACGCGACTGGAGCAGGAGACGCGCGACACCTTCAGCGTCGTGCTGCGCGACCGCACCGAGCTGCGGGCGACGCGCCAGGGCTACCTGAGGCTGCGGGCGGTCTTGGGGCTGTAGCTACTCGGCGACGACGATCGGCGTCTTGGTCGGCGCGTACTTGTTGTCCAGCTCGCCGTCCACCACGCGCAGCGCGTCCTGGCCCCAAGCGTAGCCGTAGCCGGTGAACTGCGCGGCCTTGAGCAGGTCCAGGTAGCTCGCCTGCTTGCCGTTGATCAGCGTGCCGACAAAGCGCCCCATCGCCGGGCCGCTGCCGTTCACCCAGCTCTCCAGGCCGTTGGTGACCAGCTCCAGGTTGGCGGTGCCGCCTGACTTCAAGGGCAGGTAATCCTTCTCGTAGTAGTTGTACGACACGCAGCCGTTGATGAACATGATCTGGTAGCTCTTCGGAAAGTCGGCCGCGCTGAAGTTCTTCGGATCCAGCGGACCGTAGCCGATGTACGAGTGGCCGTTGTAGATGAACACATCGCTGTTCTTGATGGCCTTCTTGTGCGGCGTCGCGTCTCCTTCCGCCCCGAAGTAGCTGTTCAACTGCAGCGTCACCGGGTGCACCGCGCCTGCGCCGATCTTGACCTGCACCGTTGCCTCGAAGGTGAGCCAGTGCTTGAGGATCTTGTTCGCGACCGCCACGCGCAGGTCGTGCTGCTGCTGCGCCGTGTCGATGCCCGCCGGCCAACCGCTGCCGTCCAGCTGCCATTGGATGAGCTGGTCGAACGTCGCGTTCTTGACGGTCGTGCTGCCCACGGTGAAGGTCGTGAGATCCACGGGCGGATCCGTCTTCACGAGCTTGAAGCCCTTGCGCGCGTTGAAGATCTCGCGCAGCCCTTCGAAGAACATGGGATAGCCGTCATCGTCGATCGTGTCGTGCGTCTCGCCCGCCGCCCAGTCCGCCATCAGGCCGTGCACCATGCCGATGACGATCTTGTTCTTGGCCACGCCGCCGGTGTAGAGGCGGTCATACTCCGGCCAGGACTGGCCCTTGTTGGTCTTGTCGCCGGAAAGCTTCATCGTCACAGGCAAGTACAAGCGACCGACGTCGGCCTTGGCCACCTGCGTCTTGGGGTCCTTCAGCTTGGCGCGCTCGGCATCGACGGCCTTTTGCTCCTTGAGGATCGCCGTCTTGCACGCCGTCAGCGACGGATTGAACACGTACCAGATCGAGTCCTGGAACTCGATGGCGTGCTGGTCGCCGGAGGTGCACTCCTTCAAGATGCGGTCCTTCTGCGTCTCGTAATAGCCTGACAACAGGCCCAAAGACAGGCTGGACTTCTTCGCCATCGACTTCGGCACCAGCGCCGTGTCGGTGTAGGTGTAGGCCACGCGCAGCATCGGCACGGGCGTCGCGGTTGGCTTGGCGGTGTCGACGACCGAGACCTTCTGCTTGACGAAGCCCTTGACGTCCACATCCTTCAATTCACGACTGTTCACGCCGACATTCGCCTCGCGCAGCGCGCCGAAGGCGGACTGGTTCTGCTTGCGCACAGCGGCCAGGACCGTGGAGTCCGAAGCGCTGGCATCGACATAGACCGCGCCGGCGAAGTCGAGCGTGCGCGCCAGGGCGGTCGCGCTGGTCAGATCGGCGTCGTCTTCGGCGACATCCTGCTGCGTCGCGCAATGGCCTAGGCCGAAGATCATCAAGGTTGCGGCGCAATAGCGCGTCCAGGTGTGGGTCATGGCTTCCTCAGTGGCTACAGGCGTCGTGCTCTGGCAGGGTGTGGCGTTCTTGTCGGTAGGTGTGGCATCTTGCCACACTGCCAGAATCCTACGCTTGCGCTGCGGCGTCAACTGCCTTGCGCCGTGCCGGCTTGCCGCCGCCGGGAGCGGGGGCTAGTCTTGCCCGGCCGCCCTTTGCGGCCTCTCGGTGCCCGAACGCATGTCCCAACCGCGCCGCCTCGTCTGCCTGCTGCTCTGCCTGCTCGCCAGTTCCTGGTCCGGCGCGGCGCTGGAGACCCTGATCCCGGCGATCCCGGAGATGATCGGCGGCTCGGCCGA
>CAIXAA010000205.1 GCA_903917305.1 uncultured Myxococcales bacterium
CCGATGCGGACGCGAAGGCGTACTTCGACGCCAATGCCGCGCGCATTCACACCGAGATCCACGTGTCTGAAATCATGGAGCGAAGCGAACAGGCCATTGCCGCGGCCCAGGCCGAGTTGAAGGGTGGCATGAGCTTCGAAGACGTCGCGCTCAAGCACCAGAAGGTGGCATCGCCGGGCAAGACCCCGTGGGATCAAGGGTTCTTGATGTGGAAGCAGGTGCCGGATGCGTGGCACCCGGCCGTGGACAAGCTGGCGGTCGGCGAGGTGAGCGACATCCTGCGGGGTCCCGGCGGTCGCTTCTGGCTGGTCAAGATGCTGGGCCGCAAGGAGAACACCACGACGTTCGACGAGCTCAAGGCCATGCTGATCGAGGACCTGCGCGCCGCGAAAATGGACACCGTGCGCGATGACCTGGATCGCAGCCTGCTGGCGACCGCCAAGATCGAGCGCGTCAAGCAGCCCTGAACGCGTCGGCGTACGCGTGCCTCTGGGCGTGGCGTAGGCTTACTCCAAGTTGCCGCACCGCTGGGCCAGGCGCCTCGGCGTCTCCGTGTAGCTTCGCGCAGTTGCGGCAGGCGATCGCGGCGATTTGCTGGCACGGAAGCTGCACCTGATGCAAGATGCACGCGGCGGCCCGCCGCCAAGAGGAGCCTCCCATGTCGCGCATCCGCACCGTCCGCACCGCCCTTCTCGCGCTTGGCCTGTTCTGCTGCGCCTCCTGCGGCGTGCTCGGCGAGAAGGGGGCCGCGATCTTCCACGTCGGCTCGAACTGGGGGCATGACCGCCCGATCGCCTTGGGCTCGACCTTCGCGGTCTCTGCCCAGAAGAACGACATCTTGCGCACCACGCTCATCGTCAAGAGCACCACGCCCACCATCATCGGCCTGTTGCCGAGCGGCAGCTTCCAGGCGGTCGGCGTCGGGACCGGCACGCTGCAGGCGCTGGACCCCGGCAGCCAGGCGATGGTCGACGAGATCGACTACGACGTGGCCAAGCCGGCGACCGCGGCGCTGGCGTGGTGGGGCGACCTCTTCGTGGCGCCGGCCGCGACGCTCGAGCCGAAGTTCGCCGTGGTCCAGGGCGCGAAGTACGTCGTGTCGGCTTCGCTGCTCGACGCCAACGCGCGGCCGCTGCACCACGCCAACATCGCGACGCTGACCGGGCCGAACTTCACGGCAAAGCCGAGCAACAGCGAGGCATTCGAGGTGACGCCCGGCGTGCTGGGGCCGACGACGGCGACGCTGACGGTGAACGGCCTGGACGGCAAGGCGGCGCTGACGCACGACTACATCGTGACGGTGGTCGAGGCGACGGCGGTGAGCAAGATCACGCTCAAGGCGGCGACGATGACGACGATCACGTCGACCAACAAGCCGACGGACGCCGATTCGCCGCCGAGCACGCCGCCCTCGGATGCCAAGCCGGACACGACCTCGCGCTGGTATGGCTTGATCGTGCAGGCGAATCTCGCCGACGGGCAGCGCGTCTACGGCCCGCCGGTCACCTGGACGGAGTCGGGCACGGGCCACCTGCTGGCCAAGTCGAGCAACGGCGGCAACTACGCGCTGCTCAAGACGGGCGAGAAGGTCACGGTCACGGCGCAGGTCGGTACGCTGACGGCGCAGGTCGACCTCACCGGCCCGTAGCCTCGGTCGCATCCGCGGGCAAGGCCTGGTCGTTGATGGCCTTTCCGGCACCGAAGCGAATCAGCCGCCGCACGAAGTGGTAGCTCGGCAAGTTGAAGTGCACGCCCACCGTGAGCACGACCCACGGCAGCTCCAGGTTGGCGTTCACTTGCCCAGCGCGCACGGTCTGCGAGGTAAAGCCGTTGGCATTCGGGAAGATGTCGGTCGTCGACCCACTGCTCTGCAGCGCCGCCGTCTCCACATGGCTCGTGCTTTCGGCCATGCGCACCAGCAGCTCGATGTAGGCGTGGCACCAGCCGGTCAGCTCGCGTTGCGCGCCCAGCGCGGCGTAGATGGCGGAGGCGTCGCGGCGCGCGGTGTAGTTGACGGTCGTGGCCGTGTCGTAGGTGTGCCCGCCGACGCTGATGGGCCCCGTCAGGTGCGCCGGCTGCTGCAAGGACAGGCCGGAGTTCAGGATGACGCTGGAGAGGCCGCCGAGGAGCCACCAGCGCTCCCCCGGCTCATCGATCAGCAAGTGCTTGTACAGCATGTCGAACTGGATGAGCTCCAGGTCGTCGCGCCCCAGCAGCGCCGGCGCGATCGACAGCCGGGCGAACGGCAGATCCAGGGCCAGCAGCAGCGACGTCGGGCTGAGGATGCGGTCGACGGTGCCGCCATCGGGGCCCAGCTGCAGCGGAATCTGCGTGCTGGCGTTGGCGCCGGAGCCGACCAGCGTGCGATCGACGCCGGAGAAGGCCCAGGAGCCTTGCACGCCGGGCGCCAGCACCGATTGCTGCAGGCCGATGGCGCAGCTGCACAGGCTCAGGCAGGCGAGGATGGCGAGGATGGCGAGGAGGCGGCGCGGCATGCGAAGCGGTGCTCCTCGGGGTCGAAAGCGGCTACTTGCGAATCGTGACGACCCATTTCCCATACCACCAGATCCCATACGCCGAAAACACGCCGACAATCGCCATGATGTACCACACCATGCCCGGATTGTGCGTCAGGTAGAGCATGTGCGTCACGTCGTGCGGCGGCAGGTGCAGGTAGTCGACCAGCTTCTGGAACGCCTCGCCCTGCGGGATCGCGTCGACGGTCGCCTTGGCGACGCCCTTCTCCAGCAGCAGATCGCGCGAGAACAGCTCCTTGGACGCGAACATGTCGTAGAGCTTGGGTCCGATCTTGCCTTCCAGCGTCCAGCCGATGGCCAGCGGGATCTGCGAAAAGCCCAGGTACATCGCCTTCTTGTCCGACGGTGCAAAGTTGCCAATGTATTCGCTGAACTTCGGACTGGACAGCATCTCGCCGATGGAGAAGATGCCGATCGCGCCGACCGACACCCAGCCCAGCGACGACCAGCCGGAGCCGAGCAGCGCCAGCGTCGCGAACGACGTGCCGACGACCATGCTGGTGATGGCCTTCATCTTGCCGCTGACCGCCGCGAACAAGAAGCAGGTGAACATGATGAGCATCGCGTTGATGTTCAGCATGCCTTCCGGATTGATCTCCGTGCCTTGCTTGTTCATGACGACGAAGAACTTGATGAACGCGCTGTCCGTGCCGTGGCCGCCGAACAGCGTGGTGATGATGTCGCGCGTGTCGACCCAGTCTTCGATGTGGGCCGGCAGGACGTCGAACAGCGAGTTGAACATGAACCAGAAGCCCGAGAAAATCAGCAGGTAGGGCCACACGTGCGGCTTGCGCAGCTCCTGCAGGGACTCGGCGGCGAGGCTCTTGCGCTGGGCGCCGGAGGCCTTCTCCGCGGCGGCGCGCGCGAGGCGCTCGTCCTTGCCAGGCTCCTTGTAGACCAACAACATCAGGTAGTTGAGCGAGATGATGCAGGCACAGGCCACGAACACGTACGTCCACTGCATCTTGCGCATGTAGCCGGCGACGAGCGGCGCCAGGAAGCCGCCGATGTTGACGGTCTGGTAGAAAATGCCCCATGC
>CAIXAA010000206.1 GCA_903917305.1 uncultured Myxococcales bacterium
AGTCGCACAGCGAGATCTGGGTGTTGCAGGTCTGCAGGACCTTGTCGTACGCGGCCTTCGCGAAGGTCGTCACGCCGATGACCTGCTGGGAGCCGCAGCAGTCGATGGTCTTGAACACAAAGCTGCAGTCGCTGTCCGCCGTGCACGCCTTGACCGGCTTGGGCGACGCGAGGCCGCCTTGCGCCTGGCAGTCGGGCTTGCCGCTCGGCATCGAGCTGCGGCACGTGCCGGCGTCGCACGTCGCGGCGAACAGGGAGTTGTCGAAGGTCGCGTAGCCGTCTTCCGCCATGGTCTGGTACGCGGCGCAACCGCAGCCGGGATACTGGCTCTCGCACGTCGCTTCGGCAGCGGCGAAGGCCGCCTGCGCGGAGGTGTTGAGGCCCCACGCCACGTGCGTGCCGCAACAGTTGATCTGGTGGACGGCCACGAAGCAGTCGGCGTCCTTGGCGCAGGAGCGGTCGAAGCTCGGGAAGGCGTTGGCGCCGCCGGCGGCACACTGGACGCCGGTCACATCCGCGGCGGCATCGGCTGCCACGTCTGCAGCGGTGTCGGCTGCCACGTCCGCCGCAGCATCCGGCGCGGCATCGGCAACCGCATCCGGCGCGGCGTCGGCCAGTACATCCGCAGCAACCGTGTCGCTCTTCGCGTCGCCTGCGGTGTCCGCCAGCGTGTCGGCAACGGCATCCGCGGCCGTGTCCGCTGCGACGTCCGCGGCCACATCGGCGCCGCCTGAGGCGCCTGAGGCGGAACTGCACGCTGCCGCCAACAGTGCAACAACGAAGAGGAAGTGACGGGACATGGGGGCCTCCTGGTGTCAGGCGTCGAGATGGCGCGGGGATGGGCTCCGTGCCGGCTCAGCATGGCCATGGCTCGTGGCAAGCGCAAGTGCGTGGACAGCGTGACCGGCTGGCGTGCGACGCGGCGGCGTCCGCGCCCACAAGGCGCTGTCATCCCGGCGAGAACACGAACGGCCACTGGATGACGCACACGCCTGCGTCCGGTTTGGCGAAGCGGATGTGCGAGATGGCGCGCAGGACGCAGTCGGACACCGCGCTGTTGCCGAGCGTGTCGCCGGTCGCGGTCTGGCCGGACACGCTGCCGTCGCCTTCGATGGTCCAGCGCACGGTGAGCTTGCCGGTCAGCTCCGGCTTGGACATCAGCTGGATTTCGTAGCACGTGTGCAGTGTTGAGGCCCTGGCGCGCACGTTCTTGGCGATGTCGCCCTTGTCGCAGCCGCCCGTCGATTGGCCGCTGGCAATGGCCAACTTGCCGACCTTCTTGGTGGTCTTGCGGCCCACGCCGATGTTGGCGTTGCGGCCCGTGTCGCCGCCGGTGTCGATGTGCCCGGGTCCGCGGATCCGGCCCCAGCCGTCATCGCCGCCGCCCGAGTCGGTGCCGCGAAAGCCCATGCCATTGGATCCATGGCCGATCACCAGCTCGCTGCCTTCGCCGACCGCCGCGACCGCCACCATCTTGGCGTCGAGCGTGCCGGTGTCGCCCGCCAGCACCGCGCCCAGCGCGCCCGGATCCGCCTGCGCGCCGCGCAGCGCCTTGTTGATGCCGATGTTGTTCACGTCGACATGGTCCGTCAGCTTTCCCTGCATCTTCGGCACTTTGGACTGCTTGTCCCGCTCCTTCTCCGGGGCGCCGAAGAGGCCCTCCTCGCCGCCCGCCTTCTTGCCGGTGGTCTTGTCCTCCTCGCCCGGGGGCTGGAGCTCCTCCGGCTTGGGCTGCGGATCTTCCAGCGTCAACTCGATGAGCTCCTTGGCCTTCTGCTCCAGCGACTCCTCCGCCTCGTGCCGGTGCCGCGCCTTCTGGTTCGCCATCATCGCCGTGAGCAGCACCAGCACGACCGCCGCCACCGCCGCGAAGGACACCGCCAGTCGCGCGTCCTTGCCCGCCGCGCCCGCGAGCGCCGCGCCCGACTCCGCAGCGATGAACTGGAACACGATGTCCACGCCGTTGTCGAAGCTGAGCAAGCCCGCGTCATCGCGGTGGATCTCCAGGCTGTCGATGTCGGCGAGGTCCCGGGTCTCTCCCGCCACCGTCACCTTGCCGCCCACGCCGCGCGGCACCTCGAGCGCGTACGTCTCCCGCTCCCGCGTCGGCGTGAACAGCGTGTGGCGCGTCATGCCGCGCGCCGCGACCTGGAAGGTGTTGTCGTCCGCCTCGCCAACCGTCACCGCGCGCGGCGCAAACAGGACCTTTTCGGTGACGATGTGGCCGTCCCACACCAGCATCACACGCAAGAACCTCTGATCCTTCTGGAATTGCGGATGTGCCGCGACGACGAGCAGCCCGCCGAGCAGCGACAGCAGCGCCGCCACCACCACCGCGACCAGGCCCCAGTCCAGCGTCACCAGCGTCTGGTCCAGCAGGCCGCCCGTCGCCGGGTCGCACAGGACGTGGCCCAGCGACTTGCACGGCACGAGGTTCCACACGTTCGCGTAAGTGAGCGCCATCATGCCCATTTGCGCCAGCGACACCACCGCGAGCGCCCAGCCGAGCGGCTGCTTGCGCCCGCGCAGCACGAGGGCGCCCAGGCCGATGGTCAGCGCGGCGAGGGCCATCGAGCCAAAGCCGGTCGCGACCTGGAAGCTGCGCAGCGTCGCCTCCTGTTCGTCGATGGTGATGAAGGGCAGGACCATGGGCGCGAAGAGCGCCAGCAGGCCGCCGAGGATTGCGAGGATGCTTCCAGCGCTCATGTTGCCTCTGC
>CAIXAA010000207.1 GCA_903917305.1 uncultured Myxococcales bacterium
GGTGTCTCCCGGTCCATGCCGGCACACGCGGTTCTTGCCTTCGCGCTTGGCGCGGTACAGCGCGCGGTCGGCCGCATCGATCAGCAGGGCTGGCGCCGCGCTCCACACCGGCACCAAGCCGACGACACCGGCGCTGAGGGTCACGCGGGCATCCGGAGCGTGGCCAATCTCCAGGCGCAGGTCCGCCACCGCCGCGCGCAGCCGTTCGGCGACGACCACCGCGCCTTCCGGCGAGACACCCGGCAACACGACCGCGAACTCGTCGCCGCCGTAGCGCGCCAGCAAGTCCTCGCCTCTGTGCAGGTTTGCCGCCAGCGTCTCCGCCACGAGGCGCAACGCCTCATCCCCCGCCGGATGACCGTGGGCATCGTTGTACTCCTTGAAGCCGTCGAGATCGACGAGCACGAGCGACAGCGGCGAACGGCTGCGCGCGGCACGGGCCCAATGCTCCTCCATGAACTCATCGAAACGACGCCGGTTTGCCACATCCGTCAGCGCATCGACGTAGGAGAAGTGCCGCAGCCGCTCATTGGCCTCTTCCAGCTTGCGCGTCACGCCGTGCAGGCGCAGGTGCATGCGGATGCGCGCGACCGCGAGGGGAAAGTCCAAGGGATGCGCCATGTAGTCGTTCGCGCCGAGCGCGAGCACCTCGACGATGTCGTCGTCGTCCGCCCGCTCCGTCACGGCGATGATCGGCAGTTCAAGTGCTGAGAAGTGCCCGCGAATCGCCTTGACCAGCGCGCCCGCCGCCACGTCCGGCAGCCCGAGATCCAGCAGCACCATGTCGAAGCGTTCGCGCGCCAGCGCCTCGAGCGCGCCCTGGCCCGACGCCGCTTGCGCCATGGAAAAGCCATTGCGGCCAAGGCGATGCGCCATCGTTTCGCGCCGCATGGGGGAGCCGTCCACGAGCAGGATGCGGCCGCCGGTTGGCGCCGCGGTGACCCTCGGCGCAGGGTCCGTGTGCACCTTCACGGGCGCCTCCTCCGCAGGCTGCCGTGCGCCAGCGCCCGGGCCGAATGCCTCCACGGATCTCCGCAACTGTCGCACAGTCATGGGAGTCGGCTCCTGCTTGAGGATCGAGATGGGTTCAGCCTACGCAGGCGCATTCGCGCCAGCAACGGCGACGGGCGCAAGGCGCTGAGGCGGCGCGCATTGCTGGCTGGGCAGTGGCGCGTCCGCGCTGGACCGCAGCGGCTTGGCTCCCTAAGATGCGCGCGCCGCCCAGCTTTCCGGCGGGTCGAGGGCCCCATGCGTTTCCCAAGTTCTTTCGCTGGATTCTGTCTGCTGGCGGCCTTGCAGGCTGCCTGCACCTCGCCGGCTGCCGAATCGAAGCCGACCCTCGAGCCCGGAGGTGTCCTGCTCGCCGCGCCGCCCGCCGGCGATGCGCTCGTCGACCGCATGGTCAAGCTGGCCGTCGCGAACCTGACGGCGCTCGCCGGGTCCGCTCCCACGGTCGTGCGCCTGCAACCTGGTAAATTTGCAAGCGTCGTCGCCGCAGCGCAGAAGCAGCGCGCGGGCCTCGTCGTGGTCCTCGACGCGCAGACCCTCGCCGCCGACCTGGTGCCGCAGAAGGACGTCGATGCGCTCGGCGCGACCGCATTCCTGCTCAAGAACGTCGACAACGGCACCTGGGGCAACAAGCTCGATTCGCGCGGGGCGACATTCCTGCTCTGCGCCGGCAACACCCGGCTTTCACGGCAGTATGCCATGTGGGAGTCGATGCGCCGCCTGGGCGCCCGCTACTTCCACCCGGAGCAACCGTGGCTGCCCAAGAACGACCCGCGGCAACTGCGTGATCGTGCAAGGAAACCGACGATCCTCGCGCGCGACGCGAGCGGCGTGCAGGTGCCCGACTACGCGGAGCGCTCCTGGTCCTTCCACAGCGTCCATCCGCTCGAGCACCTGGAGTCCTTCTCCGACGGCAACTTCCCCATCGACGAGGCCGAGCACGTCAACGACTGGATCGTCCAGAATTTCGGGACCTTCATGCGCGGTCCCGGACTTGGCGTCGCATCGCCGGAAGCCCACGCCAAGCGCGCCGCGGAGCTGGAAGACCTGCGCAAGGTCATGGGGTTCCCGCACAGCGTCGGCCTGGATCTGCACGGGCAGGAGCAGGGCTCCACTGCGGAGATCGACCGCAACTCGCCGATTCCGCCCAAGGATCAGATCGAGGCCAAGGTCGCGCAGGGCATGGCCGCGGTGCCGGATGCCTACGAGTTCGGCATCGGCTTTGGTCCCACGGAGTTCACGGTCACGCCGGATGTCGAGACGCTGCAGTGGATCGCCTGGGCCGCCGATAAAGTGACGCAATTGTCCAAGGATCTGCGCATTGAAATCAACGTTCACTGCACCGGTAGCCAGCCAACCCCGGATTATGACGACATGGGTTGCCCCAGCGGCATGAACGCCGACAACCGCGGCGACTACTACGACCTCGCCTTCCACACCGACACGCGCATCCACCTGCAGGTCCACACAGTGATGTTCTACCCGCTGGAAGGGCCTGCATATGTCTACAACCAGAAGACTTTTGCCCACAAGCTGTGCCTCATGCAGAAGGCCGTCGCGGCGGGACGCACCGTCACCTACTTCCCGGAAGGCTCCTGGTGGCTGAGCTTCGACAACCCGATTCCCGTGTACCTGCCCCTGTACATCCAGGCGCGCGGTCGCGATTTCGAGCTGCTCAAGCCCGTGCTCAAGACCGGCAAGCTGGGCGGTCACCGCATGTTCAACTCCGGGCAGGAGTGGGGCTATTGGCAGCAGGACTACGCCGTCGGCCTCTGGGGCTGGAACTCGGATCTGACGATGGATCAAGTGCTTGGCGAGATCTTCGATCCGCTGTGCAAGGTCGGGGACTGGCAGACGGGCTGCGCCGCGCGCACCGAAGCCATCGCCGTGCTCAAAGAGACGATGGTCGCCCAGAAGAAGTGGTTCCTCGACCTGCCGGACTGGCGCGCCAAGCCGGGCGGCATGTACTCCTACTTCGCCGGCGAGGACCCGGCGGACGAGATTGCGGCGGTGACGGGCTTCGAGTTCCGTCCGGTGCGGCCGTCCTTCAACCTGCTCGCCGGCTGGAATGCCGAGAAGTTGCAAGCGTTTCGCGACGGCGACCTGACCGCGCTCACGACGATGGAGGCGGAGTACGCGGGCTGGCTGCAGCGCCTCCAGGCCATCGCGCCGCAAGTGCCGGATGCGGGCAAGCCGTGGCTGGACGAGGTGGCGGATGGTATTGAAATCAACCAGTTGCGCGCGCGGCAGAATGTGCAGCTCTACGGCGCCGTGATCGCGTTCCGGCAGGCGCAGTTGGACGGCAAGGACGCCAAGGCGGCTGCGCAACCGCTGCTGGATGCGGAGGCGCAGACGCTCAAGGACGCGCAGGCGGTGATCACGAGGCGCGAAGCGCACTACCGCTATCCGGCCGCGCAGGAGTACGGCGGCGGCTTGACGCCGGAGACGGCGGTGCAGAACGGCACGACCTACCCGTGGCGCGTGCACACCAAGACGCACCTGATGACCTACTGGCTCAACCGCGATGCGCTCGCGCGGCAGCTGGTGGCGGGGCAGGCTGCGCAGACGGTTCAAGGGTTGCAGGCCACGCCGGGCATCGCGCTGCCGGGCGTGCCGCTGGCGCTGACGTGGCCGAACCTGCCGGACATCGTGGCGGATGTGGCGATGGGCAATGGCGCCAAGGTGGACGCCAAGACGCCCAAGTTCGACTACGCGGGCGAGGGCATTTGGGCGGTTTCTGGCCAGATTTCGACGGGCGGCAGCGACATTCCGGTGGCCGGAGCGGTCGCGCGCTCGAACACGCTGGCGCGCACTCCGAAGAGCGGCTTCACGTTGCAGACGCCCGCCTCGCAAATCGCGCAGACCGTGCTGGGGACGCTGTTTCCGGAGCTGCGCTGGGCGTATGTGCCAGGAACGCCTGGTTTTGTCGCTTTCGCGCCGGATCCGGACGGCGACGGTGTCGTCGACATGCGCGACGTGGTGCGCGGCTCGGCAACCTCCGATGGCAACGGCGGCTTCGTCAGCGAGAAGCTGTCGTTCGGCTTGCCGGTGCCGGATCCGGCGACGGGCAACACCGCGCTTTTGCTGCATTGCACGGCGGTCACCTTGACCGGTTCCCTGGCGACGCCGGGCGGCAAGGGCAGCCTCGTCATGGCGGGAGAGCTGAGCGTGGGCGATCTCGTGCAAGCCCTCATTGATCTTGCGGGCTTTGACAAGCCGGGCGCGATCCAGACGCTGTCGGGCGTGCTGGCGTTCGATCCGCTCAACCCGCCGGCGACGGTGCCGTTCTCCGGGACGCTGGTGCTGGCGCCGGTGCCCTAGCGACACGCATGGCGGGGACAGTGCCACTCGTGTTGCGCGTTTGTCACAATTTGCTTGACGAAAGACCTCAGTGTTCGCAGGCTGCTTCCAGATTTCGGTCGCAAAGGCTGCGCAAGCTGGGGATTGCACATGTCGAACCTTCGTGGGACCGCTCCCGATGCGGAGCCCAATCCGTGCGTCCGGGTGCAGCCGTCTGGCCGCGCCGATGCGTGCGAGAGGCAGATCTTCTTCAACCTGAGTCCGGACCTCGTCGCCATCGTCGATGCGGACGGCACGCTGAGCGACGTCAACCCGACCGGGCGGCGCTGGCTGGGCTGGCGCGACGGGCCGTCAGCGCCCATCGCCTGGATCGACTACGTGCACCCCGGCGAGCAGGAACGCGCGCGTCAGGCGCTGGCCAACCTGTTCACCACAGGCGAGTTCCTTGATCTCGAAGTGCGCATTCGCTGGGCGGATGAGCGCTGGCACTGGACGTCCTGGAGCGGCCGCGCTGGCGCCGATCGGCGGCTGGCGTACCTCAGCGCCCGCGACATCACGCAGCCCGTGGCGGAGCGCAAGCAGGTCGAGGCGCAGCATGAAGCGCTGCAGGAACGCCTGCTTGTGGATTCCGCGCGCCTGACCCACGCCGCGATGGCCATCGAGAGCACGTCGCAGGAGCGCGATGAGGCGGCGAGGCAACGTCGCGAGGCGGAGGCGTACCTGGCGCTGAGCCGCGCCGAGCTGCGCGAAGCCGAAGCGCAGCTGCGCCAGGCGCAGAAGATGCAGGCGGTGGGGCTGCTGGCGGGAGGAATTGCCCACGATTTCAATAATTTGCTCACGGTGATCCAGTTGGCCGTGGCGCTCGCTCCGGAGGAGTTGACGCCCGACAACCCGCTCTACGAGGCGATTGGCGACATCAAGCAGTGCGCCGACAAGGCCGCTGCGCTGACCCGCCAGCTGCTGGCCTTCAGCCGGTCACAGGTCTTGGAGCCACGCTTGGCGCACCTTGGCACAATATCCAGTGATCTTACGAGGATACTGCAGCGCATCGTGGGGACTGCGGTCGAGCTTTCGGTGGAATCGGCGGCGGATCTCGGGCTTGTGTACGTCGACCAAGGGCAGATGGAGCAGGTGCTGATGAACCTGTGCCTCAATGCCCGCGATGCCGTGCCCAAGCTCGGGCAGATCCGCATTCGCACGACGGATCGCTACCTTGCCGTGCCGCTCGCGGCGGCGACGGGCGAGCTGCCCCCGGGCGACTACATCGAACTCTCCGTGACCGACAACGGTTGCGGCATGGACCGCGAGACGCTGGCGCGCATCTTCGAGCCGTTCTTCACAACCAAGCCCAAGGACAAGGGCACCGGGCTTGGGCTCTCGACCGTCTCCGGCATCGTGACGCAGAGCGGCGGCGGCATCGAGGTCGAGTCGCGACCCGGGCAAGGCACGACGTTTCGCGTGCTGCTGCCCCGCTCCGAAGCGGACGACGGGGGCCTCGTCATGGCGCCGACCCCGCCGCTTCCTGCAGCAAATCGCGGGATTGGCGTTCTGGTGGTCGACGACGACGACGGTGTTCGCAACGTGCTGTGCGCGTTGCTGCGGCGCGCGGGCTTCGCGGTGCGGGATGCGCGCTGTGCCGGCGAAGCCCTCGTGATGATGGAACGGAGCCCGACGCCGACGCCGCTGCTGGTCACGGATGTGGTCATGCCCCTGTTTTCAGGGCGCGAACTCGCGGAGCGCGTCCGGCGGCTGCAGCCGGATACGCGCGTGCTGTTCGTGACCGGCCATCCCGGCGAAATCGAGATGCACATCGACTCGGACCGTTGCGCCGTGTTGCCCAAGCCCTTCGACGGGCCCAGGCTGATCCAGGCGATCGAGCGCCTGCTGGCAGCGCAGCCTGCCGCGGCGTAGAAATTACCGGAGTCGAATCAGAAGCTTGCGATCCGCCACGCCGCCCGTCACCGTCAGCGTCGCTTTGCCGTCCACGATCAGCTTGCCGGGACCGGTGACCGTGACCGCGCCATCCTGCAGCGCGACCGCCTTGCCATTCCAGGTCGCGGCCTTGGTCGGTCCATCCCAACCCTTGGCATTCCATGCGTAATTCAGCCCGCCGACCTCCGTCCACGCGCTGGTGCCGGCAGGCCACAGCCACAGTTCGCGGTCGTCCTTCGCAGCGGCGAGCGTGCCCACGCCCGTCTCCGCCGGGACCAGCGTCTCGACCGTCTCCGGCAGCAGGACGAGCAGGGTGCCCGCCGGCACGAAGGCCGGCACTTCGGTCATCGGCGCCGGGACGTCGATGGTCGAGATGCCATCGCCGTACGCCACTGCGCCGCCGAACAGCGGATAGAAATTGCCAGCAGGCAGGCGCACCTGGCGCAGCGTCGCGCCTTCGGTCAGCACCGGGGCGACCAGGATGCGGTCGCCGAGCATGAACTCGTCGCGCATCGTCCAGCCCGCCTCGAACTGCGGGTATTGCAGCGCCAGCGGGCGCATCATCGGCAGGCCCTTGTCGGCGCCTTCCTTGGCAAGTCCATACAGATACGGGAAAAGTTGAATGTGCAGCTTGGCCCAGCGGCGCAAGTGGGCGATGGTCTCGTCGTCCTTCTCCCAGTTCCAGTTGT
Organism: uncultured Myxococcales bacterium; assembly: GCA_903917305.1. Lineage (GTDB taxonomy): Bacteria > Myxococcota_A > UBA9042 > UBA9042 > UBA9042 > CAIXAA01. The sequence goes on from CAIXAA010000207.1 coordinate 6,930, forward strand.
CGCCGGCGGAGCGGCCGTGGTGCGTGCGCATGACCGGCGTGAGCGCGCCGAGGGCGGACCAGCGGAACCACAGCTCCTTGGTCGACGGCTTGGCGTCGAACAGGCTCGTGTAGCCCGCGATGTCGCTGCCGTAGTACGGGAAGCCGACGACGCCGAGCCCGAGGCCAATCGGCAGGATGCTGGGCAAGCCGTCGCCGCGCGACCAGTCCGTCTGTTGGTCGCCGCCCCACATCACGGAAACCAGAGGCTGGGAGCCGAGATACGCGGAGCGCATGAAGTAGAGGCGGTCGACGCCGTCCTTGGCGAACAGCTCGTCGAACAGTTCGCGATTCATCTTCGCGGCTTCCACAGGATACTGGTTGTGCGCGTCCAGGCCCGTCTGGCCGGACGCCAGGATCGCGTCGGTCGGCAGCCACTCGCAGTAGTCCGACATGTAGCCATCCGCGCCCAAGTCCAAGCCGGCCTTGTAGACCGACTTGGCCCACGCGCGTCCCGCAGGATTGCTGAAATCAATCAAGCCGGTCTGGACGAAGGCCGGGGAAGTGAAGAGGTACGGCGAGCCGTCGGGCTTCTTGACCTCGGAGCCCTTGTCCATGGCTTCCTGAAAGATGTCTGCACCTTTAGCAAGGAACGGATTGTTGTAGGTGAGGAACTTGTAGCCAGCCTTGTGCAAATCCTCGGCAAGTTGCGTGAAGTCCGGATAGACGGTCGGGTCGACGTTCCAGTTCTCCTTGAGGGCATAATCCGAAGGGGATCCAGCACCTCCGCGCCAATCCTCGGTCCAGATGGCGGAGACCGGCACGTGGTTGGCGCGAAGCTTGTCGGCGACGCGGCGCACGTTGGCCGAGCCGTAGATGGCGTCCAGCCAGGGCGCAAAAGTGAACGCTGGCGGCAACTTCGGCCGGCCGAGGCGGGCGGTGAGCAGCTCCAGCGTCTCCGCCGGCGTCTTGCCGTGGAAGATGCGGATGCGCATCGACTTGTCCCAGTTCTCGATGCGGATCGCGTCGTCGGCTTCGGAGCACATCGAGAACACGGAGTGCGCGTTCGACTCCAACATCAGCGCATAGCCCTTGCTGGACAGGTAGATAGGCATCGATGTGTGGGTGCTGTGGCGCGTGCCGACCATGAACCATTCGTCGGGATAGTCGTTGGTGTCGACCTTGGAGATGCCGTCCTCGGCGACCCAGATCGGCACGGTCTGGCCGCGGTGGTCGACGTCGAAGGCCTGGCCGCCAAAGCCGAGGAAGTGCTCGTTTGGACTGCAGGTCAGGGCAAAGGAGCTGCGGTTGGTCTTGGGATCGCTCGACTCCAAGCTGAGCAGGACCTCGCCCTTGGTGACGTCCTCGATGTGGCCGGTGCCGATGACCTTGCCTGTGGCGTCCTTGAGCGTGAAGCTGCCCGCGCCGCCAGCCAACTCGGTGGCTTGCTGCCAGGGCTGGGCGCCCGACTCCGTGATCTTGAACGCGCCGAACTGCATCTCGTAGGTCGCGTCCGCATAGCGGAACCCTGCGAAAGCGTGGGCGATGTCCGCAACGGTGCTCGACGGCGAGGCCGCCAGGCCCTTCGCATCGGCGGCGTCCAACTGGAAGGCCGCGGGTTTAGGCAGGATCTGGGCCGTCAGCCCCGTCGGCGCCGGCGTCGCGGCGGGCTTTGCCGTCTCGCTGCCGCAAGCGGCCAACACGCCGGTCAGCAGGACGGTGACCAGGGAACAGGGCAGAAAGACCTTGGGCATGGCGGACTCCTCGCAAGCAGCGCGGACTCTAGTGTCGGGCGCCGCGCGAGGCAATGCCCAGGACCGTGACGCAATGGTGACTGCGGGAAAGTGGCCGCGACTCCAGCCGCCGCCTACACTTCGAAGGCATGAACGAACCCACGAGCACCGCTCCTGTCCCCGGCCTGGCCGACTCGAACCCGGGCGATCGCACGCGGCGACCGCACGTGCGCCGCGGCTTCATGTACTGGTTCGGCCGCGCCTGGCTCGGTCTGCACGGCTGGGAGCTCGTCGGCGAGCGGCCCGCCTGCCGCAAGTGCATCGTCATCGGCGCGCCGCACACGAGCAACTGGGACCTGCCGTTCTCGCTGGCCATTGCCGGCGTGCTCGGGTTTCAGCTGCATTGGCTCGGCAAGGAGTCGCTGTTCAAGTTCCCCATGGGCTGGCTGATGCGCCACCTGGGCGGCATCGCCATCGAGCGCAGTGGCAACAACCGCATCGTCGAGCGCGTCGTGAGGGAGTTCAATGGCCGCGCGGACTTGTGCCTCGCCGTCGCGCCGGAGGGCACGCGCGGCAAGTCCTCGCGCTGGAAGACCGGCTTCTACCACATGGCCGTCGGCGCGGGCGTTCCGATCCAGCTCGCGTTCCTGGACTACGGCAAGAAGCGCGGCGGCATGGGGCCGCTGCTGCAGCCGACCGGCGACCTCGAGGCGGATGTGGCGCAGATGCGCGCCTTCTACCAAGGCGTGAAGGGCCGGCGCCCGGAGTGCCAGGGCGACGTCGAGCTCTAGCCGTTCCCAAGTGTGTTCAACAGGTTGCTAATGGCTGCCTTGCTCTGACGCCGGCACCCACTGGCCGGGCATCGCCCAAGCACCCGAAATCCGGCCGTGCCCCGTCGCCAGCACCCGGTTGAGCGCCTCGGCGCGTTTGCGCGCATGGTGCAGCCGCTGTTCCTGGTCCGCGTCGGTCGCCTGGCCGCTCGCTTCGCGCAGGCCGAGCATCTCCGCCGCATGCAGCTGGTTCGCCTGCTGGATCCGCAGGATGGCCTGCGTGATCGCCTCGTCCAACGCGTCGTCCTGGGTGCGCAGGGTCAGCGAGGCATCCTCCAGCTGCAGGCCCTCCAGCCCGTCGCCGGACGCGTGCACGTCGGTCTGCTCGAACAGCTCGCGCCAGCGCGGCGGCGGCGGTCGATCGAACCTCACGCGAATGACGAGCAAACGCGAGAACTTCGGATGAATCCCCACGACTTCGGCGGAATGCGCAACGATGGGTGGCCAGACGGACATGGAGGCTCCCCCCTCAAGGAGCGGCGCGGGCAGCGCGCGGGGTTACATTGACAGGTCGCAAGCGCCGCGTCCAGGATTTCGCGGCCGGTGAAAAAGCTTAGGATCGATTGCCTTCCGAGCCTGCCGGCGGAGCCGGGTAGAGGTCCGACAGGGTTTCCAGCTTGCGCCGCGCCTCCTCCATGCGCTCCGCCTGGTTGTCCTCGAAGGCGGCGACAGGCGCCCTCAAGCCAATCAGCGCTTCGAAGGTCAGGTGCGGGTCAGTCTGCTGCTGGGCGTGGCGCAGGTTCGTGAGCTCGATCAGCTCGCGAACGTGCGCGAGCGCCGTGTCCAATTCGCCGTCGCGCGGCGTCACCAGCACGGTGTCGCGATCGAGCAGCGGCGCAAAGGTCGGATCCGCGCCTGCTTCGACCGGCCGGCCCATCGCCGTGGAGTCCGCCGCCAGGTGGAACAGCCGCGCCCAGCCCGCCGTCGGGACCTTGTCGAGCTGGATCTCGACGACCAGGAGGCTCGGGAACTGCTGGTGGATGCCGAGCACTTCTACGCGGATCGGTCTCAGGTTGGCCACGGCGCCCTCCTCGGCAAGCACGTGCACAGCATCGGAACTTCGCCGCGCATTGTCACCCGCATACGACGGAATGGTGCGAAACTTTCACATACGCGACAATGCCAGCGACCTGTGGCACAACGCAGGGCGACCGCTCCGGCCCCGTTGGCCGCACACGAGGAAGCCATGTCTGCCCTTGCCCAAGAGATCCTGAGCATCACTTCACCCGTGACCGGCGACGTGATCGGAACCGTGCCCGTGCATTCGCCCGAAGATGTGCGCGCGGCGGTGGCGCGTGCCCGCCAGGCCCAGGTGGCGTGGGGTGCGCTGCCGGCCAAGCAGCGCGGCAACGCCCTGCGCGCGTTCCGGATCGCGATCATCGCGCACGCCGAGGAGCTGGCGCAGGCCGTCTCGCGCGAGAACGGCAAGGTGCTGCAAGAGGCGCTGACGCACGACATCATGCCGGTGGCCGATCTGATGGCGTACTTCGAGCCGCGCGTGGCCGGGATTCTCGGGCCGCAGAAGCTGCACATGCACTTCATGGTGATGCGCCGCAGCTACCTGCACTGCGTGCCGCGCGGCGTGATTGGCGTCATCGGGCCGTGGAACTTCCCGTTCTCGATTCCGGTCGGCGACGCGATCATGGCGCTGTTCGCGGGCAATGCGGTGGTGCTCAAGCCTTCCGAGGTGACGCCGCTGATCGCGTTGAAAGCCAAGGCTTTGTGGGACAGCGTGTGCGCCACGGAGCCGCGCCTGAACCCGGATCTGCTGCAGATCGTCACCGGTGGCGGCCAGACGGGGGCGGCGCTGTGCACGGGCGGCGTCAACCAGGTCATGTTCACGGGCAGCGTGGCGACGGGGCGCAAGGTCGCGGTTTCGTGCGCGGATCAGCTGATTCCGTGCGTGCTGGAGCTGGGCGGCATCAACCCGGCGATCGTCACCGCGGACTGCGACCTGGAGCGCACGGCGGCCGCGCTGGTCTGGGGCGGCTTTGCCAACAGCGGCCAGATTTGCGCATCGATTTCGCGCGTCTACGTCGAAGAGTCCATCGCCGAAGCGCTGACGGATCGCGTCGTGCAGCTGGTCGGCAAGCTGAACCAGGGCGATCCGCTGCAGCTGGGCAAGGACCTGGGCGCGATGACGTTCACGCCACAGATCGCCATTGGCCAGCGCATCTTGGCCGACACGATACAGCGCGGCGGTCGCGTGCGCACGGGCGGGCAGGTGGAGGGGCGCTTCTTCCAGCCGACGGTCCTCGACCACGTCGAGCAGGGCTGGACCGTGACGCAGGAAGAGAGCTTCTCGCCGCTGATGGCGATGGTGAAGGTCAAGGACGAGGAGGAGGCGATCCGCTACGCCAACGATTCGGACAAGGGCTTGATGGCGTACGTGTTTTGTGGCGACGCGAGCAGGGCGCAGCGCATCGCCGACCGCATGGAAGCCGGCACGACGATGATCAACACCTGCCTGGATTCCCACGCGGTTCCCGGGACGCCGTGGCAGGGGATGAAGCAGAGTGGCCTGGGCGAGGTGCACTCCGCCAAGGGCCTGCGCGACCTGTGCCAGGTGCGGCACGTGCATGGGCGCAACTGGGTGCCGTGGTTCCGCAAAGAGCTGTGGTGGTATCCGTACTCGGAGGCGACCTACAAGCAGTTCCTGATGCTGATGCGCGTGTGGTGGGGCGGCGGCGCGCTCGATCGCGTGCTGCGCTTGTTGCGGCGCTAGCGCGGCGCGCGGCGGATCGGGCGGGAGTTGGGCGAATCCGGCCTTCGGCCGGACCGGGCCCTAGTCGCCTTCGGCGACCGGAGCCACCTTCGGTGTCTCCGCCCATTCGGGTGACGGTCCCTTTCGCGCCTGCCGCCAACGCTTGCACCACGA
>CAIXAA010000208.1 GCA_903917305.1 uncultured Myxococcales bacterium
AGGTGTTGGGCCGGGAGCTGGACGGTCGCTCCGACCTGTACTCGCTGGGAATTCTGGCCTATCTGCTGTGCACCGGCGAGCCGCCGTGGCCGACGGCTTCGCACCACGACCTGCTGTGCGCCCAAGTCATGTCGCCGATGCCCGACCCGCGCGTCCTGGCGCCGGAGATGCCGGAGGACCTGGCGCTGTTCATCGCCCAAGCGACGCGCAAGCAGCGCGAGGATCGCTTCGCCTCCTGCGCGGATGCCGCGGCCTTCCTGCGCGGCGTGGCGCGGCCGACGGTGGCCACGACGGTGGGCCTCGCCACGCTGGTCGTGCAGTTCCCGACCGAGCGCGGCGCGGACATCCAGATCCTCCTGGCGGAAGTGGCGCGGCGCCTGCGCGATCTGCCGGGCGTGCGGGTGCTGGAGGCGCAGGAGCGGTCGGCCCCCGAGCCGCCCAGAGCGGCACGCAGGTCGGCTCCGGGCGACACGACGGTGGGGATGGACGTCGCGACGCCGGTTTGAGGGTGCCAGGCGACCCGCAACCGGAATTTGACGCCAGCGGCGCGCTCCCACACAGTGCGCAGACCACTCGTCCTGCCCACCCCACCCGGAGTCCCCGCATGTCGCTCTACGCCCTGTTCACGCGCAATGGCCCCAGCGGCTTTGGCTACGGCTCGACCGCCGAGGAGGTCACCGCGGGCTTGTCGCTCGCCGGCAAGACCATCCTCGTCACCGGCTGCAACTCCGGCTTGGGCTACGAGGCGATGCGCGTCCTCACCTTGCGCGGCGCCCGCGTGGTCGGCACGGCGCGCACGCTGGACAAAGCCCAGGCCGCCTGTGCGCGCGTCGGCGGCGCCACGGTGCCGCTGGCCTGCGAGCTCGCCGATCCCGCCAGCGTGCGCGCCTGCATTGCGGCCGTGCAGGCCGCGGACCTGCGCCTGGACGCCATCATCGCCAACGCCGGCATCATGGCGCTGCCCAAGCTGGAGAAGGCGTATGGGCTGGAGCTGCAGTTCTTCACCAACCACATCGGCCACTTCATCCTCGTGACGGGGCTGCTGGAGCGGCTGACCGAGACCGGCCGCGTCGTGATGCTGAGCAGCGCCGCGCACAAGATGGCGCCCAAGGCTGGGATCGAGTTCGACAACCTGGGCGACGTGAAGGGCTACAGCGACTGGAAGCAGTACGGCCAGTCCAAGATGGCCAACCTGCTGTTCGCCAAGGAGCTGGCGCGGCGTTTCGCCGGCACCAGGAAGACGGCGAACGCGGTGCATCCGGGCGTGATCCAGACCAACCTGGGCCGGCACATGAACCCGATGATGCGCTTTGCTTTTGGGCTGACGGAGAAGATCGCGCTCAAGTCCGTGCCGCAGGGCGCCGCGACCGAAGTCTACGTGGCGGTGCACCCGGATGCGGCGACGATCTCGGGCAAGTACTTCGCCGACTGCAACATCGCCAAGGAGCGCGCGGATGCCAACAACGCCGAGCTGGCACGCAAGCTGTGGCAGGTTTCGGAAGACATCGTCGCGAAGCTGCCGTAGCGCTCGAAGGCCTTGCGCACGCGCCGATGCGCAGCCATGATCCGCCCGGCCGACTCGGGGCGCGACAGCCGCTGCGCCGAACGCGCCATCGCCTGCGCACCCCACGCGACCTGAACCGGAAGACCTGCCATGAACGCATTCTGCAGCCGCTGCGGCAAACCCCTGCCTCCCACGTCCACCGCCTGCCCCGCCTGCGGGCACCCGGCTTCCGGCGCCACCGACCCGGGACCGCAATGGTACGTGCCTGGACCGAACAACCAGCCGCAGCCGATGGCGCAGGCGGAGCTGGTGGCCGCGCTGGCTTCCGGGAAGATCGGCAAGGATGTCTACGTGTGGCGCGACGGGCTCGGCGAGTGGAAGCCCGCTGGAACGCTGGCGGAATTGAAGCCGGGTGCTGCGCCGGCACCCGCAGCGGCGCCTGCCGCGCAGGCGGCTCCCGCGGCTGCGGCCACGCCGGAGAAGAAGGGACGACCGCGCGATGCCGTGTCGTGGACGATCTGGTCCGAAGGCGGCATCGACCTGGAGCAGGCCGCGGCCCTGCAGAACGCAGCCGGTGGCGCCGCGGCGCCCAGCGCCATGCCGCCGATGCCGATGCCGCCAGCGCCGGGCAAGTGGACGCGCGCGATCCTGCTGGTGCTGATCGTGGCATCGATCGCGGCGGGCATCGGGCTTGCGGTCGTGATGCATGGCAAGAAGAAGGAATCGGCATTGCCGCCGGCGAGCCCGGCTGCGGCACCGGCTGCCGCTCCGGCTCCGGCCGCGGCCCCGGCTCCGGCCGCGGCCCCGGCTCCGGCCGCGGCTCCGGCAGCGCCGTAACAGGCTGCCGCGCAAGACCGCGGCACTACAGCAAGACCACCCGCACCCCCATCGGCGCCACGGCCAGCCCACCCGCCACGACCGGCGTCCCATCCAGCGCGTCCTTCCCGGCCGGCACCGGCAGCGCCAGCGGCGCATCCGTCAGGTTGACCGCCACCAGCACGCGGTCGGCGCCCTGCGTGCGCACGAACGCCCACAAGCCCGCGGGCGCCGTCACGAGCTCCATCGTTCCCGTCCGCAGTGCCGGGTGCGCCTTGCGCAGCCGCACGAGCTGGCGGTAGAGCGACAGCATCGACGCCGGCTGCGGGCTCTCGGCCGCCACGTTCACCGTCGCGGCTTCGGCGTTCAGCGGCTGCCAGGGCTGGCCGGTCGTGAAACCGCCGCCGTCGCTGCCATCCCACGGCATCGGCAGCCGCTTGTCCTGGTCGCCCGTGCCAGGGCCATTGGCCATGCCGAGCTCTTCACCGTAGTAGATCCAAGGTGTTCCCGGCAGCGTCAGCAGCAGCGCCGCCGCCAGCCGCAGGCCCGCCGTCCCGCCGTCCGCCGTCGCCAGCTGCGTCGCGACCCGCACCATGTCGTGGTTGGTCAGGAACGTGCCGCGCGCGAAACCTTTCGGAAAGATTCCGTCTTCCGCGCACACCACCTGCTGCAGCGCGCTCGCGTCGCCGGTCTGCACCACCATCAGCGTCGCCGCCGCCGCGTCGAAGTCGAAGGTCATCGGCAAGCCCGTGCCGCCGCCATGGTACTTCGCCGCCACGGCATTGGCCGCCCAGGCTTCGCCGACCAGCAGCGGCTGGTTGCCCTGCGCCGCCATCGCCGTGGAGAACTGCTGCCAATAGGCAATCGTCTCCGGCGCCTCCTGCTGCCCGGCGCCCGGCCCGTCCTCGACGAGGTAGCGCACGGCATCGAGCCGAAAGCCGTCCAGCCCGCGCCCGAGCCAATACGCACCAATGTCCTGCACTTCCTGCCGCACCGCCGCCGTCGTGAAGTTCAGGTCCGGCATGCCCTTGGAGAACACGGCGTAGTAGAAGCGCACGCCGCTCTGGTACCAGACTTTGCTTGTGCCGAACGGCTGCTTCCAGCCCAGGTCCTTGTCCGACCAGACATACCAGTCCTGGTGCCCGGTCTGCGCCGCGGAGTCGACGAACCAGGGATGCTGCGAGGACGTGTGGTTGACCACGAGGTCGAGCACGACCTTCATGCCGCGCGAGTGTGCCGCCGCCACCAGCGCGTCCAGGTCCGCGTCGGTGCCGTAGTCCGGATTGACGCTGCGGTAGTTCGTGATGTCTTAGCCTTGGTAGCTGGGCGAGGGGAAGGTCGGAATCAGC
>CAIXAA010000209.1 GCA_903917305.1 uncultured Myxococcales bacterium
CCAAGGTGCAGAAACGAAACATGAACACGCCGGAGTGCTGGACCTTGACCGCGTCGAGGATCAGCGTCGGCAGCAGCAGCACCAGCGCGGTCAGGCACAGCTGCACCAGGCCGACGTCGCGGCCGGCGGCATGAAACGTTGCGATGACGCGGTCTTGGGCCATGCGCAGGCGGGCATGGCTGGCGTGCTGCTGGATGGAGGCGTAGAGGCCGTCGCACGCCTCGTGCAAGGAAGTCTCTGCTTTGATGACGAAAAGTGACAAGGCGGGCACGGTGGTGATGTAGGCGATGAAGACGACGGTGTCGTAGGTCGGCAGCGCGAAGAGGCCGCCGGGCATGGCGACGTGCTCCGGGGCGCTCCACATCAGCCATTTGTCGGCCCAGATGCCCGCGCCGTAGAAGAGGCCGCCGAGGGCGAGGTCCCAGTAGCGCAGCATGGAGCGCAAGACGTCGGTCAACGGCCCGGAACGACCGGGGAAACTGTGGAAGACCAGGGCGCAGATGGCCGCGTTGGTGACGCCCATGCCGAGGGTGAAGCCGAGGAGCACGTCGTCGAGGTCGGGTGCCACAAGTCCCCGCAACAACAGCCAGAAGCCGAGGACGCCGGCGGCGTAGGCGAGGGTCAGCGCGCGGAACTGGCGAATCGTCGAGAGCATCGGCGCGGCGATCCAGTTCATCGTGACCATGCCGCTGCACAGGATGGCCAGGAGTTTGGTGCGCAACGGAAAATCGAGGAAGTGCATGCCGATGGCGCCCAGCGGCAGCAGCGTCAGCAGGCCGAGCACGAGCGCGCCGAGGAAGCTGGCGGCGATCTCCTCGTTGCGTTGCTGGTACATGCAGTCGCTGACGTGCCGCGTCATGCCGATGGCGATCGGGCTGGTGAGCGTCAGCGTGATCGAGAAGATGTACATCAAAAGCGTGACAAAGCCGCTGGTTGCCGCGCCGGCCGTCTGCGCGTCGAAGAGCAGCGCGGGCAGGGCCATCGCGAGGATCGTGAAGAACCACGGGCCGGCGACCGCGACGATGCCGTGCAACTGGCTCTCGATGAGCGCCCAGAGGCCGTCGCGGCGCATGAGGTCGCGCAGGGCAAAGCCAATGCCGGCCATGTCAGAGCCCCCCTGCCGCGGCGTCGGGCTTCGCGATCAACTCCTGGTAAAGACGGGCATACCGCACGTGCAGGTCGACCTTGTCGTAGGACGACCGCACCCGCGCCTGCATCACGGCGCCGCAGCGCTGGCGCAGGGGCTCGTCGAGCAGCAGCTCCGCCAACGCATCTGCAATGTCAGCGGGATTGCCAATCTCGGTCACGCGCCCGCCAGCGCCCAGGTTCGGCACTTCCTCGCTGCGGCCGAAAATGAGCTCGCGGCACGCGCCGACGTCGGTCGCCACGGACGGCACGCGCGCGGCGCCACCTTCCAGGATCACGAGCGGTTGCGCCTCGCTGATGCTCGTCAGCACCATGACGTCAATCCGCCCGAAGTAGTCCATCAGGTTGGCCATGCCGGTGAATTCCACATGTTTCTGCAGGCCGAGCTGCTGCACCAGTGCCAGGCAGGCGGCCGCGTACGGCGGATCCTCGTCCATCGGACCCAGCACATAGCACAGCACATCCGGCACCTTGCGCACGAGGATCGCGCAGGCGCGCACGTAGGTCTTCACGTCCTTGATGGGCACGACGCGGCCGACCAGCGCGATGGCCGTGCGCCGCGTGCCGCCCTCCTCCTTGCGCGGCACGCGCACGATGCCAGCGTAACGCGGCAGATCGATGCCGTTCGGGATGACGGACAGCCGCTCGGGGAGTGCGCCGTCCTCGATTTGCAAGGGATGGTTGCCCTCGAACAGCGTGATGATGTGCGCGCACGCCTTGTAGCAAGCCTTGGAGTAGGACACGAACGTGTTGATCCATAGCTCTTTGACTTTGTTGACGTCTCCGCTGATCGACAGCGAGCGGGAGTCGTCGACGGCCAGCCATGGCGCGCTCAGGATCTCCAGGCGGCGCTCGTTGGTGTAGACGCCGTGCTCGGTCACGAAAGCGGGGCGGCCGGTCTCCAGCGCGGCGCGCGCGGCCAAGAGGCCCGCGTAACCGGTTGAAATGCAATGGTAGACCCGCGCCTTGGGCAAGTCGCTGAGGATGGCGGAGAACAGGCCGGAGACCAGGGTGCGCCAGCCCCAGAACGCGTTGAGGTAGGAGGCGCCTTCGCAACTGGTTGAATAGACGTCGTGAAAGGCCTCCCAGGCGGCCTTGGAGTCCAGCAGCAGGCGGCTGCCGATGCGGCCGCGGTGCGGCTCCAGCAGGTGGATCAACTCCTGCAAGGCCAGCGCATCGCCCTGCGCCATGACGCGCGCCGCCGCCACGTGCACCGCGCGCACCAGCTTGTCCGCGCCCGGCAAATGCCGCACGCCGACGGGCATCTGCGCCGCGAGGACGTGCGTGAGGCCGCAGACATTGGGCGGCAGCTTGTAGCGCAGAGCCCGTTCCGCGTCCGGCGCCACGATGACGAGCAGGTGAAAACGCAGGTGGCACTGGGTCTTGATGAGATCCTGCGTCCAGGACGACACGCCGCCTTGCACGTACGGATACGCGCCCTCGACCACGAGGCAGACATCGGCGAGCGGCGCTTCAACCGGCGCGGGCATCGTCGCCTCCCGGTGTTGCGCCTTGCCACAGCTGCAGCACACCCCGCAGCGGCGAATCCTCCGGCAGGTGCGCGGCGATGCGCGAGCGGTGCTGGCGCAGGAGCGCCTGCAGCTCCGGATAGCGCCGCGAGCGGTACAGCGCCTCCGCCAGCCACAGCAGCACCGGCGCGGACGTGTTGCCCTTGGCAACCAGCTGCGTGAACCAATCCGCCACGAGTTCATGCTGATCGGCGCGCACCAGCAGGCGCCCCACCGCCGCCATCGCGTCCTCGTCGTCCGGGTTGGCCGCCAGGTGCTCGCGGTAGGCGCGCAGCGCGCTCAGCTGCGCAGTCCGCGTGCGGTTGGCGTCGAGCAGCCCTGAATACGCCTGGTTGTCATGCAAGCGCGCCAGCTCCAGCGGGGTCTGATCCGTGCCGAAACCGTGCGTGGCGAGCAGGCGCTCTTCGCCGCGCTCCTCGATGCGCAGTTGCTGGCGCCCGTACTCGTCCTCCAGCTGCAGCAGAACCATGCCTGCCTGCACGCGAATCGCGTTGTTCTCGTCCTTGATGGCCATGCGCAGCGCTTCGGCGAACTGCGGCTTGAAGTGGCTGCCCATCAGCGCGACGGCGCGCCGGCGCTCAGCCAAGGTGCCGTGACGAAAGACATCGCAGAGCGCCTCGGGCTCCTGCGCCTGACCCGCCGGCAGCGCGGCGCGCGTCGGCGAGGCATCGCTGCGCGCCGTGTCCACCGGCGTCGCATTGGCCCAAGAAGCCGGGAGCATGCAGCGCAGCAGCGCGGCCAGGCAGCTCACCGCCGCGCCGAGCGGACCGAGAAACAGCATCAGGATCAGCGTGAGCACCGTCCCCGGCGCCTGCGCGAGCCGCTGCCGGGCGCGCCACCAGCCGAGGCCGAGCAGGGCGGTCAGCGCCAGGTGCCCGAACAGGAAGGGCAAACCCAGGGCGGCGTGCTGCAGGGCGCGAAGGTTCGCAGCGTGCGTTCCCGCCAGCAGCAGGACCACGGCGTCGAGAAGCAGTGCCAGCGCGGCGAAAGCCAGCGAGATCAAGGCAGGTTGGCTGGTCTGCATCAAATCGTGTACGGGGCGGTGCGGCGAAAGAGGGGGCGGTGCCACGGCTTGACGTCGTCCGGCGTCGGCACGTAGAGGGTCTCAAAGGTGATGGAGATGGTCGCGCTGAGGCCTTGCTCCGCGAGATCATGGTCGATCTTGCTGCGCAGCCGGTCCGCGACGATCTGGCCGTTGGCCGCTTGCGTCATGGGCAGGATGACGAGGTACTCGCCGCGCGCCTTGTGGTAGTCGAACGCCAGGTCGGTCGAGCGCAGTCCGCCGGTGACCACCTTCTCGATGATGGCGGGCAGCGTGTCCAGCGCGGCGCCAGAGCGCGTGGATTCCTGCGAAACCCGCAACGTGAGCTGCGTCACCTCGAAGCGCGCCCGCTCCGCCAGCGCCAGCACGAAGGTCGAGACCGTCTTGTAGTAGGCGTCCGTGAACAGCTGGCTGCCCGGCGCCGAGACGCGCGAGCGGTTCGCGTCCTCGTAGCGCTGCGCATTGCGGTACGCGCTGCCGATCCACTCGCACAGGGCGCGAAAGGCGTGCAAGGCATCGGCGCGCAACATGGTCAGCGGCATGCCCTCGATCTTGAGCATGCCCAGCGCCGTCCCCGTCGCGGTGTCCAGCAACGGTCCAGCCAGGATGCCGTCGCGCCCCAGCGCCTCCAGACCCTCCGGCGTGGCGACGTGGACGACCTGCTTGTGCGTGACGACGGCGCGGTAGAGGGCGGTATCGGCGCCGTACCGCTGCAGCGCGTCCGGCGTCTTGCCATCGGTCGTGTGGACCACGAGGTCGAGGTGGTCGCCCCCGTGCAGGTAGATCGAGTAGGCGGTCGGCGTCAGCAGCGTCTGGATGAGGCCGTCGACGCTGGAAAACACCGAGCTCGTCTCCTGCGTCTCGACCGTGCGCGCCGCCTCTACAAGCGTCACCGCCGTCTGGATCTGCCCCGCCGCGCTCGTGCGCAGGCGCTCGTTCGTGCGCGCAAGGTCGTCGTTGGCAAGTTGCAGTCCGGATGTTTGCGCCTGCAAATCAGTCAGTTGCGCTTGCAGGGCGAGCTTGGTGCGCTCCTGCCGGGTGCGCAGCTCTCCCAGCACCACGGCGCTGGCGAACCACAGCACCGGCTTGCCCAGCACCGCGAGCAGGTACGCGCTCTGGTTCACCAGCGGGTCGCGCGGCGGCAGGTTGCCCATGAAGGCGAGCAAGGTGCCCAGGACCGCTGCGAAGACGCCCGCCGCCGTGCCGTAGTGCGCGGCAATCACGAGCAGGAACAGCCAGAACGGGTGCGGTGCAAGGTCGCGAAAGCGCGTGCCGTCGAGCAGCAGGGCGTCGACCACGAGCGCGGCCGCGTAGAACACGACGATTTCAGCGGCAGCAGAGCGGGGAACGCCCAGGAAGGAGCGCTCGGAGGCGGGCGCAAGGCGCGCGGCTGGAGACGTCATGGCACCGCTCTCGACGGCAGGGGAAATTCGGGCCCGTTCCCCGGCGCCGGCATCTTAGGGGCGGTTTTGGGCGGATGACAAGCTTTTCACCCGGCCTGGCCGAGCCCGCCAGCGCTTGCGCCGTCGGCCGACCGCCGTGCGCGCCTGCTCACCCGTTGCCAGTGCCTGGCCAATACACTAGCCTCGCGACCATGCTGAACGACACTCCAGCCTTGCGCGCCTTCCTGCCTTGGGCCGGGCTGCTCGTCGCCGCACTGGCCGCGCTGCTCGTGGCCGAGTACCGCCGCTCCGCCTGGGGCCGCTACATCGCCAAACCCATCACGTCGACTGCATTCGTGCTCGCCGCCTTGGCCGCGGGCGCCATGGATTCGCGCTACGGCCAGGTGCTCCTGGTCGCGCTCCTGCTGTCGTGGCTGGGCGATGTGCTGCTGCTGTCCTACAAGCCGCTCGGGTTTCTTGCCGGCCTCGGCGCTTTCCTTTGCGGCCACCTGGCTTTTGCCTGGGCCTTCTGGGTGCGCGGCGCCGACTTGACCATCGCCTTCGGCGTGCTCGCCGGGCTGGCCGTACCGGGCGTGCTGGTCGGCCGCTGGCTGCTGCCGCAAGCGCCGAAGAAGATGCGCGTCCCGGTCGCCGTCTACATGACCATCCTGAGCTGCATGGTCGCCCTGGCATCTGCCACAGTCGCCGCCCATGGTGGCGCGCTGCTGGCTGTGGCCGCCGTCATGTTCTACTTTTCCGATCTCGCGGTTGCGCTCGACCGCTTCGTCCGGCCGGGCTTCTTGCATCGGTCCTGGGGACTGCCGCTCTACTTCGGCGCGCAGATCCTCTTCGCCTCGACCGTCCTCGGCGCAATCTAGGCCGCCAGCGGCGCAGTTGCCGCCGCATACGGCTTCGCCGCTGCGCTGCGCAATCCTACGCCCCCGCCCCGCCTTGCGGCCGGTCGACGCCCCGTTCGTGGCCTTTCCTGGATGTTTGCAACGTAGACCCCCGGTTTCCGCGGTGCAAGCGCGGTGTCGCAACCACTCGAAATCACGTCAGCGCCGAAGATCCCCGCGGCCAAGGTTGCCTGAGTCGCCTCGGCAACCACCTGCACCAGCGAGCGAATCGCCGATCGTCGCCGCTTGTGGATAACGCTGAATCGTGTGCAATCTTTGCGGCTTTCTGTGTAACTCATTAGATGACGCGATCCATGGATGTGGTCTTTCACAGACGGCTACAGCGGGTACGGCAGCGTCGCTCCCAGCACCGTCACCAGCACCAGCACGACCGGTACGAGCAGGACGAAGACCGTCCAAGTCACGCCCATGATGTCGCGCGCCCGCAGCTGCAGAAGCGCGAGAACGGGCAGCATCCAGAAGGGTTGCACAAGGTTGGCCAGCGCTTCCCCCAGATCGTACACCGCCACCATCCAGCCGAGGTGGACGTGCAGGTCATGCGCGGCTTGCAGCACGTACGGCGCCTCGATGACCCACTTGGAGCCGC
>CAIXAA010000210.1 GCA_903917305.1 uncultured Myxococcales bacterium
CAAGGTGGACACGGGCGAGACGGATCCGAACAACCCGGACACGGACGGCGGCGGGACGCCGGACGGGGAGGAGGTGCTGGTCAACTTCACGAATCCCCTGGATCCGAAAGACGATGCGAACGGGGACTCGGATGGGGATGGGCTGACGAACGCCGTGGAGCTGGCGCTGGGCACCGATCCGAAGAAGGCGGACAGCGACGAGGACACGATTGGCGATTTCGAGGAGACCAACGGCGGGCAGCCGGTCGACACCGACAGCGACGGGACGATCGACGCGCTGGACACGGACAGCGACGGCGATGGCTTGCTGGACAGCGCGGAGGCGGGCGACGCGGACTTGAAGACGCCGCCGGTCGACACCGACCAGGACGGCGTGGCGGACTACCGCGATCTGGACAGCGACAATGACGCGCTGCCGGACGCCAAGGAGGGCAAGTACGGCACGAGCCCGGTGCTGCCCGACACGGATTACGACGGGTTGCTCGATGGCGCGGAGGTGGCGGCGCGGACCAACCCGCTGGACCGCGACTCGGACGACGACGGGCTGCGCGACGGCGAGGAATTGCTGACGGATTCCGACGGCGATGGGCTGATCAACGCGCTGGACGCGGACAGCGACAACGACGGCATCGCGGATGGCACGGAGGCCGGACGCACGCTGGAAACCATGGATGCGGATACGGATTTGGGCGCGCGGGCGTTCATTCCGGATGCGGATCCGACCGGTACGACCAATCCGCTGAGCCCGGACAGCGATGGCGACGGGCTGCGCGATGGCGCGGAAGACGTGAACCACAACGGCAAGTTCGAGGACGGCGAGAGCAATCCGGCCAGCCAGGCGGTGGCGATCAAGCTGCCGGATGCGGACGGCGACGGGCTGCCGGATGCCGAGGAGGCGTTCCTCGGGACCAAGCCTGGCGATTCCGACAGCGACGACGACGGCGTGCGCGATGGCGATGAGTGGAATTTTGCGCTGGATACCGATCGCGACGGTGCCGTGAATGCGGCGGATGCCGATGGCGACAACGATGGGCTGCCCGATGGCCTGGAGCGCGGCGCGGGTGCGGCGCCGGCGTCGACGTGGCTGCAGGCGCACAACTTCCTGCCGGACCTGGATCCGAGCACGACGACCTCGCCGCTGATCGCCGATACGGACGGCGACGGGCAGCGCGACGGCTTGGAGGACGTGAACGGCAACGGGCGCGTGGATGCGGGCGAGGGCAATCCGAATGACCCGACGTCCAAGGCGAACGTGATGGATGCGGACTTCGATGGCCTGTCGAACGCCGAGGAGCTGCGCGCCGGGACGAACCCGAACGACATGGACAGCGACGACGACGGGCTGCCCGATGGCGCCGAGGCGAACGCGACGTTCGACACCGACGGCGACGGGCTGCCGAGCGCGCTGGACCCGGACAGCGACAACGACGGCATCGCCGATGGCACCGAGCGCGGCGTGACGCAGCCGACGGCGGGAACCGATGTGAGCGTGGGGAGTTTCCGGCCGGATGCGCAGCCGGCCTCCAGGACGCTGATGCTGGGGCGCGACAGCGACGGCGACGGGCAGCGCGACGGCTGGGAGGACGGCAACCACGACGGCGGCGTCGACAAGGGCGAGGGCGATCCGAACGACGCGGACGTGCAGTCGGCGGCCAAAGACAGCGATGGCGATGGGTTGTCGGACCCGGAGGAGCTGCTCATCGGCTCCAAGCCGGACGACGCGGACAGCGACGACGATGGCGTGGGCGACGGTGACGAAGCGAACTGGGCGTTCGACCTGGATGGCGACGGTGCGCCGGCGCCGCTCGATGAAGACCGCGACGGCGATGGGCTTTTTGACGGCACCGAGTCCGGATTGACGCTGGCTACGCTGCGCTTTCCCAAGGCGACCGATCTCGGCTCGGGCGTGTTCCTGCCGGACCTGGACCCGACGACGACGACGTTTGCCGATGTCGCGGACACGGATCGCGGCGGGCTGCCCGATGGCGTCGAGGATTTCTCGCACGACGGCCGCATCGATCCCGGCGAGACCAACCCGCTGGATCCAAAGGACGATGGCGCGATCGACGGCGATCTGGACGGCGACTCGATCGACAACGGCACCGAGATCGCGATTGGCACCAACCCGCTCAAGGCCGACAGCGACGGCGACGGCATCTGGGACGCCACGGAAGTCGTGGACCTGGCACATCCTTTGGACAGCGACAAGGACGGGCTGATCGACGCGCTGGACACGGACTCCGACAACGACACGCTGCCGGACAGCGAGGAGGCGGTGCTGGACCCGAGCGTGCCGCCGCTGCTGCAGCAACCCGTGGATTCGGATGGGGATGGCAAGCCGGACTACCGCGACACCGACTCGGACGACGACGGGCTCTCGGACCACGACGAGGCGCACCTCTACCACACGAGCACGCGGCTGGCGGACACCGACATGGGCGGGCTGTCGGACTGGGTAGAGGTGAAGGAAACCCACTCGAATCCGCTGGATCCGCGCGATGACACCGAGCTGCTGGAGGCCGGCGGCCGCATTCGCGGCACCACGCCGCTGGGCTGCGCGAGCGCACCTGCCGGTCACGGCGCGGCGGGCGTGGCGCTGCTGCTGGGCCTGGTCCTGCTGGCGCTGCGGCTGCGGCGGCGGCTGGCGGGGCTGCTGCTGCTGGGGCTGCTGCTGGCGACGCCGGCGCATGCGCTGCAACTTCCAGACATTACCGGCTTTCGTTTCAACACGGATGGGCAAGGACTGCTGACGCTGGAGAGCGCGCGCCAGCTCGACCTGCTCACGCCGGCCATCGGGATGCAGCTGCAGTACGCCTACCGGCCGCTGGTGGTGGGCACCGAGACGCGGGTGCTGCGCGACCTGGTGGGGCAGCGCGTGCAGTTCGACCTCGGCGGCGCGCTGCGCGTGTGGGACAACCTCACGCTGGCCGTGCACTTGCCGGTGGCCGTGTACCAGACGGGCAGCCTGCCGTCGCTGTACGGACCCGCTTCCGGGCCGCTGAACGCCTACGGCCTGGGCGATCTGGTGCTGACGCCGAAATACGTCGTGTTTCCAGAGGCGCAAGGCCATTGGGGCCTGGCCGCGCTGCTGCCGGTGAGCGTGCCGACCGGCGATGACCGCGCCTACCTCGGCCGGCGGCTGCCGACGGGGACGCCGACGGCGGTGACGTCCGCGCAGTACGGGCCGTGGCGCGTGGCGGTGAACCTCGGCGTGCGGATCCAGGAGGAAGGTCGCGCGTTTGCCATCCGCGATGGCACGTCCGTGCGCACGGGCGTTGCGGGAAGCTTCAACCCTTCGATTCTCGGCGGCAATTGGAAGACGCACTGGGCGCCGGAGGGCTACTGGTTCGACGCGTCGCTGACGCACGAGACGCCGCTGACCTCGCCGTTCCAGAACCCGGACAATGAGAGGCTGGAGGGGGCGCTGGCGCTGAACTGGTCGCTGGGCGATGGCTTTTTCGGGACGCTCGGCTCCTCGTTCGGTCTGTGGCCGGGCTTTGGCGTGCCGGCGGTGCGGCCGATGCTGCTGGTGCGCTACGCGCCGGTGCCGACGCCGCCGGGCCAGAAGCCCAGGCCCGCGGCGCCAGAAGATCCACCGTCAGATCAAGGCTTTGAGTAGGGCGCGGCTCAGACCGCCCAGCTCGCCCTCCCCCGTCAGCAGCGGCAGCCGCCACACCTGCGCGCCGTGCACGCCCGCCGGGATCGGACCGGCGTGATCGTCGGCACCGGTCGCCAGGCCGCGCTCCTCGAGGAGCGCAGGCCGCGCCAGCGGCTCCAGACACCAGGAAAACGACAGGCTTTTGCCATCCTGCGGCAGCGCGTCCGCGTCCAGCCCCGGCGGCACCACGGCGTGCAGGCACAGGCCATCGGCCAGCGCCGCGGCGTGCAGCGGGCGCTGCAGGGCCGGCTGCCACGGCTGCGCCAGCGCGGGCGCCAGGGCGTGCAGCGCCGCCAGCGCGTCATTCACCGGAAACATCAGCCTTTGCGCGGCGTCCGCTTCCACCAGCGCCACGCCCGGCGCCGAATGCGCCACCGGCTGGGCACTGCGCAGCGTCGCGGCCAGCCGCTGCGGCTCGCCGGGCTGCAACTGCAGATCGTGCAACGTCCAGGCATTCGCGCCCAGATCCGCGAGCAGGCGCTGCAGGCAGCCCAGACCGTCGCCATCCCGCACTTCGGCCGTCAGCGCGTAGGTGTAGTCGCAGGCGGCAAAATGCCAGACGTTCACCGCGCGCGCCACGTCCAGCCGGAGAAAGTCTATGGATGTCAAGTGATTGGCCACTGCCAGCGACGGCACGATCTGCACGATCTGCGCGCCATCGGGGACTTCCTCTTGCAGCGAGCCGACATAGTCGGCCAGGCCCAGCGCCGGGCCGCGCACGTAGATGAGCTGCCACGGCCGCTGCGGATCGGTGCTGAGCAGCGAGCGCAGCGTCGCCAGCCAGCCAATCGCGACGTCCGGCCCGCCCAAGGAGGCCAGATGCGGCGGCCAATGCGGCTGCGGCTGGCGCGGATCGCGGGTGGATCCAGGCGGATCCAGATCGAGGGCCAGCACGCACAGCGGCTTGCCCGTCGCCTGCGCCGCGCCGCTGGTGCGCACGCAGAGCGCGTCGCCGAACGCCAGCGCGACGGCCTGTTCGCGCACACCGCAGCCGGCGGCGAACAGGTGATCGAGCAGCACCTGGCGAAAACCCATGGCATCGCCGTGACGGGCGCGCAAGGCACGGGCGGCGGAGGCGAGGTCGAACGGCATGCGCAGCTTCCAGGCGCGGCGCTGCATCGGCCGTTGCGTGCCGGGAGCGCCTCTTGTTCGGGTCGGCAGCCAAGAACTGCCTGAAGTGAATTCAGGCAGTTTCGGCCGCCGGCAGCCCGCATCCGCGGCCTGCCCAGGCGCTTGCCGCCTATTGGCGACAAGCGCCTAGCGGTAACCGCGACTTTGGATTATGGATGCGGTCTGGCACGCGCTGCAAGCGGCGCGCCCCGAGGAGCATGCGGTGCGGGCAGTCGTGCAGCGGGTCAGCGAAGCGGCGGTGTCCGTGGCCGGGGAGGTCAAGGGCGCGATCGACGCCGGCCTGTGCGTGCTGCTCTCCGTCGGCCAGGACGACGGCCAGGACGATGTGGCGCTGATGGTCGACAAGCTCGCGGGATTGCGCATCTTCTCCGACAGCGAGGGCAAGATGAACCTCGATGTGCGGCAGGCGGGCGGCGCGGTGCTGCTGATCAGCCAGTTCACGCTGCACGGCGACGTGCGCCGCGGCAAGCGCCCAAGTTTCATCGCCGCGATGGAGCCCGTGACGGCGCAGCGCCTGGTGGCCGCGGTGGCCACGGGCCTGCAAGCGCTGGGGCTGCGCGTCGCGCAAGGCGTCTTTGGCGCCGACATGCGCGTGTCGCTGTGCAACGAAGGGCCGGTGACCATCCTCATCGACTCCAAGAAGACCTTCTGATTTCAAGCGTCAAGGAGAGGACATGATCGCCATTCGTTCCACCCGCGTCACAGCCCACGACGGCACCGACCTCGCCGCCTACGAATGCGGCGACGGCAGCGGCCCCGCCATCATCCTGGCCAACGGCTTGGGCGGCAACGTCGACGCGTGGCGCTATTTCATTGATGATTTTGGCACGCACCACCGCATCGTCAGCTGGGACTACCGCGGCCTGTACGCTTCCGGGGCGCCGACTGGCCGCGACTACTCGGTCTCCACGCAAGCCCGCGACATGGCGCGCGTTCTCGACCACTTCGGCATCGAGCAGGCCATCTTCGTCGGCTGGTCGATGGGCGTGCAGGTCGCCATCGAGCTCAACCGCCAGGAGCCGCGCCGCACGCTGGCGCAGATCCTCATCAACGGCACGTACGGCCGGCCGTTCGCGACGGCGTTCGCGCCGCTGATCGGCAAAAGCCCGTTGTATCCGTTCATTCCGGCGATCATGCGCGCGGTCGAGTCGGTGGCGCACCTGGCGGAGCCGTTCCAGCCGATGGCGCAGAAAGTCGCCAACACCAAGATTGCGTTGCACTTCCTGCGCGCGCTCGGCCTGGTGAGCCCGTCGCTGGACGAGAAGATGTTCCTGGCGCTCGCCCACCAGGTCGCCGGCCTCGACATGCCGCGCTACATGGCGACCTTGAATTCGCTGGGCGATCACTGCGCCGAAGCCGCGCTGCCGGACATCGTGGCGCCGACGCTGGTCATCACCGGCGATCACGACCTGTTCACGCCGGTGTCGCAGAGCCGCGAGATGGCCGCGCGGATTCCCGGCGCGGAGTTGCTAGTGATTCCGAGCGGTACGCACTACACGCCGCTGGAGTTCCCGGAACTGATCCACCTGCGGGTGCGCAAGTTCATGCGCACGCGGCTGAACTACGACCGCGACCAGCCGCAGCCGCCTGTGGCGGCGCCGCAAGCGGTGGTCGAGCAGCCGGCGGCGGCGCCCAAGAAGAAGCGCGTGCGGCGCGGACCTTCGAACCTGTCCGACCTGTAGCCGCGTCTGCGCGGGCATTCGCCGCTACACGACCAGGACTTCCTCGTGGGTGCCGAAGACGCGGCGCAGCGCACCGCTGATCTCGCCCAGCG
>CAIXAA010000211.1 GCA_903917305.1 uncultured Myxococcales bacterium
CACCAGCACCGTCGGCAACGCACGATCCTCCTTGATTGCCGCGAGATCGCGCGCGGCCCGCTGCAGCACGCCTTCGCAGCCGAAGAGGCGACCGCTGGCCACCTGCACCAGCGCTGTCGCGATGGAAAGATCCGTCGTCTTCCCAGCTTGTTCCAACGCAGCCAGCAGCTCCGCCTGGGCGCGCAGGAAGATCGCCTCCGCCGCGCCGCGCTCGCGCTCCACCGGGCGCGCGTCGTAGAGCGCCTCCAGCAACAAGTCCATCGCCACGAAGCCCGAGAACGCCAACACCGCGAAACCATGCGGCACGCCTTCGAAGTAGCCCTCGGCGGCCGGCGTCCAGACGCGCACGCGCTCCTGCCAGCCCAGGCGCTCCAGCGTGATCTTGTGCAGCATGTTGTAGACGCCAAAACGGCAAGGTCCCGCGGAGTTCGGCATCAGGAAGGAGAAATTCGTCGTGGTGTCGCGCTCTTCTTCCAGCCGCGCCAACAGGCTGCCCAGCGTCAGCGTCATCGGCACGCACTCCTTGCCCGACGTGTGCCGCCGGCCAATGCGCAGCGCGTCGCGATCCGTCAGCGGCAGCGCCTCCGCCGGCACGTTGATGCCGCGCAGGCACGCGGCCAGCGCCTCCGCACCCGGCCCCATGCGCGGAATCAGCACGTGATCACGGGCTTGCACGACGCCGGCCATCTGGCGCTTGTCCTGCTCGATGGCGACGAGGTCGCCGCCGACGCCCTTGGCGCCGCCGCTCGCGAGATCCTCCGCGACGCAGTGCAGGAAGGCCTCGATGCGCGTGCGCGTGCCCGCGTCGCCCGAGTGACCGTCGGTCTCCAACACCGCGAAAGGCTTGCCTTCCATGAGATAGGCGAAGAAGTGCAGCGTGAAGCTGTCCGGCCCGCAGGAGTAGTTGCTGCAGTAGAGGGCGTAGGTGCCCGGCTCGCTGCGAATCTGCTGTGCAGCCCGGAGGTTGCGCTGTCCGTAGCCCCAGAACAGGTCCTGGAACACCGGCATCTCGCTGCGGACCGGATAGCAGTCCACGGGGATGGCGACCGCGCCCTGCTCGCGCAAGATCGCGGGAACATTGGAGTTCAACACCGTGTTGTGGATCGTGTAGGAGCGCCCGAGCACGACGACAGGCGTGACACCGCGCTGCGCGCACCAGACGAGCGCGCGGCGACCGATCTCGAAACACGCGTCGTCAAAGCGCTTTTGCGCCGTCGCCGCGCTGGCGTGCGCCTTCTTCCAGGCCGAGCCCGTGATGCCGAGATCCGCGGCGATGCGCTTGCAGCTTTCGAGAAACACCTTGGATTCCAGGTTCTCGGCGCCGATCTCGACCACGCTGGCCACCATGCGCGGCCCGCTGCCGTTGAGGTCGGAGCGCAGCATGTCCGGCGCCGCCTGCACGATGGGGCAGACGACCGCGTTGGTCTCTTCGCCAACGCGCGGCAGATCGCGCAGCATGGGCAGGAAGAGGAAATCTGGCTTGCCGGCCGCGAGCTTGCTCACAACACCGTGGAATTGCTGCATCGGCGCGCAGAACGGAACGTGACCGTCCTCGATGCCGCGCTTGAGATCGGCCTGCGTGGCGCCCGTGTGCACGGCCACGTCGAAGCCGAGCGCGTGGAGGAACGTCGCGAAGAACGGAATCAGTCCCTTGAGTTGGAACTCATCGGTGAGCGCGACGCGCGGCTTGCCGGTGTGCGCCTGCAGGCCGGCGATCATGCGCTCGACCAACTCGGCCCGCTCCCGGAAGGGATCCGGCGCCAGATCGGGGAGTTTCTTGCGGCGCGTGCCCTTGTCGTACAGCGAGCAGCCGCCGCCCCAGGTGAAGCGCGCGCGCTTGGTGTCGACGACGGTCGACAGGCGGTCGATGCGGCACTTGTTGCCGGCGCCGCCGCAGCCTTGGGCGGAGTTGCAGACGAAGGTGTCCTTCGATTCGACTGCTGCCGTCAAAAATCGCTGTGGATCAATGCCTTGAGCGCCGAGCGCGACGTGGCGTGCGGTCAAGAGCGCGATGCCGAGCGCGCCCGTCGTGCCGGGATCGGGCGGCACGATGACCTCGCAGCCCGTCTGGCGCGCGACGGCAGCGGCGAGCGCATCCGCGGCGAACGGCATGCCCTGGCAGAAGACGACTTCGCCAACCGTTCTGCTGCCTTTGACGCGGTTCAGGTAGTTCTGGACGATCGAGTCGTAGATGCCCGCGATGATGGAGGCCTGCTCGATGCCGGCGGCCACGGCTTCGTCAATGATCTCGGCCATGAACACGGAGCAGTGCTGACCCAGCGACACGCCGTCGGCCGCTTCCAACGCCACGGCGCCGAGCTGCATGACGCTGTCGACGCCCTGGAACTTGCGGCCTTGTTCCTCGATGAAGCTGCCGGTGCCGGCGCTGCACGCCTCGTTCATCGCCGCGTCGATGACGCGCCCTTGGGAAAGCCGAATGTACTTCGCGTCCTGGCCGCCGATCTCGAAGATGGTGTCCACGCGTTTGTCGAAGTGCAGCGCACCTTCGGCGTGCGCGGCGATCTCATTGAGGACATAGACGAATTCTGGACCGTAGCAGCTGGACAGCAAGGAGCCGACGATCTCGCGACCGCTGCCGGTGGCGCCGAGCGCGAGGACCGGGATCTCGCCGACGCTGCTGGCGACGAACTCGCGCATGAGCGACTGCGCCGCGGCGACCGGGTTGCCGCCGGTGCGCAGGTAGCCTTGCCAGACGGTCTCGCGGCTGCCGGCGTCGAGGGCGACGACCTTGGAGCCCGTCGAGCCGATGTCGAAGCCGAGGACGAGGCCGCCCGATGTCGGTTTTGCCAGAGGTCGCGCGGGCATGCGGCGCACGCGGCCGAGCGCGCTGCCGAGGGCCGGCAAGCGCTCCAGGCTCGAATGCTTGGGCTTGGCAAGGAGGCGGCTCAGCTCCGGCAGCCGTGCACGCCGCTCCGCTGCCAGCTTCGCCGCGCCCAACGCCTCGATATACAAGGCATCGTCCGGAGAGATCTCGAGCAGTTGCATCTGGTGTTTCGCGGCGAACTTCTGGAAGTTCAGGCGCACCCGCGGAGAGCGCGCCACGCCGCCCAGCAGCGCCAGGCGCGGCGGACTCACGCGCGGCTTGACGAGCACCTGCACGCCCTCGCACACGGCGTCGAACAGGCCGGCCAGGATGCGCGCGCGGCTCTCGCCCTTGTTGGCGAGGTGGGTCATGTCGGTCTTGAGGATGACGGGGCAGCGGCCCGAAAGCGGCGCCGGATCCAGGACATCCGTGCACAGCTCGTTCGCCTCTTCGAGGGAGAGCTCGAAGCGCTCCACGAGTTGACGCAGGAAGTTGCCGGTTCCTTGCGAACACCTCGAGTTCTCACGGAACACCTGCGCGCCGCCTGGCCGCAGCTCGAGCACGGAGAAGCCATGGCTGCCAATCGACACGACCGTGGCGTCGCCGTCCGGATGCAGGTGGCGAAAGCCGAGCGTCTGCGCCTGCTTGACCGGCAACCGCTGCAGCGCGACCTGACGGCTCAGGCGCCCGGTCACGGCGGCGCCGCGCAGGTCCTGCCAGGCCCAATCGCCCAGCACCTTCTGAAGCAACGTCCCAGGATCTTTGTGGTGTTCGCCAATCCAGCGGCGCGTCCAGCGCAGTTCCTGGCCGTGCTGCTCGAGTTCGACGAGCTTCAGGCTCTCCGCGCCGATGTCGATGCCTAGGAAGCGAGGGCGCATGCGTCTGTCCTTTCGCACCGCACGCAGCGGCGCAAAGCGAGGCTGGCCCCGCGACAGCTGGTCACGGAACTGCCTGAACCCATGAATGTAATCGTGCAGCGCGGCGCGCGTCTCCAGCGTTTGCGTCACGGCTCTGGTGGGAGCCTAGGCCCGCGGGCGCTGTCGTGGCAACGAAAGACGCGCCGCAGACCGGATGGGACGGGAAGAACACCGCGCGGTCGCCTTTGAAGCGGTGACCGGCAGCAGGGCTATGGAGGCAGAGATCGCGTCGGAGTCGGGGAACTTGGCAGAAACTGACACAACTGCCAGGAAATGAATGACGATTTCGTCAGGTTCGCTGTGCGCTTGATCGCGCGGCGGGCGCTCCGGACGACGCGGGTGCGGCGCGGACGGGAACGGCGCGGCTGCCACTACTTGCCGAGGATCTCTTCGGTCAGGCCCGAGTCTGCCGGCGAGTGCCCGAACCAGATGCGCCAGATTGCGCGCATGAAGGCCGATCCCGGCACCGTCACCTTGTCGACGTTGCCCAGGCGCAGGGTCGTGCCCTTCTCCGGTGAGTAGATGAACCGGATGTCCAAGCCCTTGCCGATGGGGTCCGGGAACGCCGCCTTGATCTTCTCCAGGTCCTCCATCATCGGCGCGCGCTCCGCAGCGGGCGTGTTGCGCGTGAAGGTCTGGTCGATGGTGTCGCGCATCTTCTCCGCGGCGATGCTGCGCGCCATGTGCAACCACAGCATCTTGGGCTCGTCGGCCGAAACCAGCCAGGCTGCCTGCTTCTTAGGGGTCTTGGTGTAGACGCCCATGCCATAGATGGTCAGCATCCACTTGGTGCGCACACCCGTGCCGACCAGCGACACTTGCTGGCCAGCGACCTGAGTCTGCTCGGGAAAATCGTAGCCAGCGGCCTCTTTGGCGTGGGCAGGCACGGCGGAGAGCAGCGCGGCGCAGATCACAAAGCCTAGGAAACGGTTCGATTTCAGCATGAGACACCTCCTTGTTGTTTTGGCGCGTTGCAGGGACCATGTCCGCTTGACCAGCCTGGGCCGTCAGCTGGGTCTACGGAGCCGGTGTCGGCGCTGGCGCGTCGTGCCAGTTCGCGTAGTCCGGGTGCACGGGCGAATTCGGCCGGCTCGCGTGGCGAATGAGGTCGCTCAGCGTCTTGGACGGCCACTTCTTCTGGATGAGGTTGACCAGCCAGTCTGGAATCGCGCCCTTCGGATCGGTGTGCACTTCCACCGTCATCCGAGTTCGCTCGCCGGGGAGCGCCTCGAAGCGGTAGAATGTGCCGTAAGCCACTGCACGCACGCAGCAATCATCCTCGCCCTTACGCGGGTCGTTCACCGACTTGATCTTGGTCGTGAAGACATGGTGCACAGCATCGGCCGATCCTTCAGCGCGAAACACGTAGTCGCGATCCGTGATGGGAAACGGCAAACCGAAGCGAATCCAGTAGATTTCCGTCAACGGGTTGACCATTTCGAGGGTCTTCTGGTCAGCGAAGCGGTCGACCCAGAACTTGCGCTGCGCGGGATCGAGGAACGTCGCGATCAACTTGCCGATGTGGATGGGCGCTACGATGTCGCCGCGAAACGCCATGACGTCGGAGCCGGCGACCGACTTGCGCGACACCTTCACGCCGTCCCAAGTGCCGATGTACTCCCATTTCGAATCGGCCAAGGCCATTCGCGGCACGGCCGGCAGCAATAGCGGCGCGCTCGCCAGCAAGGCGATCAAGAAGCGCTTGATGTACATGCCATTCCCCTCGACGCCGCGGGCGCCGCCTTCCGCACGTTCTCACACAGATCGTGGGCAATTGGCAAGGTACAGCTACAGCGCTTGTTCGTCGTGAGCGCGCTGACGCACGGTCTGCCACAGCTCGCCAGCCGTGGCCGAGGCGAACATGGCAAAGCGCTTGGACAGCGGGCGGTGCGGCGTGCAGTGGATTTCGAAGAGGTCGGCGGTCTCGCTCGCCGTCAGCAGGTAGTCGTCGCTGGTCGACAGCGCATCGACGAGGCCCAGGTCGATGGCCTGCGTGCCGTACCAGTGCTCCCCGGTTGCAACGCGGGCGATGTCGATTCCGGCGCGGTGGCGTTGCACGAAGTCCTTGAAAAGCTGATGCGTTTCTTCCAACTCCGCCTGGAACTTGGCGCGGCCCTTCTCCGTCGTTTCGCCGAACATCGTCACCGTGCGCTTGTACTCACCGGCCGTGAGCAGCTCCACATCGATGTCCTTCTGCTTGAGGAGCCGATGAAAATTCGGCACCTGCGCCACAACGCCGATCGAACCGAGCACGGCAAACGGCGCTGCCAGCACCTTGTCGGCGACGCAGGCCATCATGTAGCCACCGCTGGCGGCAATCTTGTCGACGACGACGGTCAGCGGCACGCCGCGGTCGCGAATGCGCTGCAATTGCGAGGCGGCAAGGCCATAGGCGTGAACCATGCCGCCGCCGCTCTCCACGCGCACGAGGACTTCGTCCGTCGCGGTGGCGACCGTGAGCACCGCCGTGATCTCGTCGCGCAGCGCTTCATTCGCGGAAGCGCGCAGGTCGCCGTGAAAATCGAGCACGTAGAGGTGCTTGCGCCGCTCCGCCTTGGCCGCGGCCTTCTCGGCCGCGCGGTTCTTCTTGACCGCCAGCTTGTACGCCGCACTCGGCAGCGTCTCGCGCTGCAGCGCCAGGGCAAGCGCGCGGAACTTCTGGTTCAGCTTGCGAACCGTGATCCGGTCGCGGCCGGGACCGCGCTCGCGGGACGACAGTGCGGCGATGCGCCCGATGATGAGCAGGAGACAGCCGCCGATGGCCAGCGCAACCGTGAACGCCTTGGCAGCGAACAGTCCGTATTCTGCGAGGAAATGCGTCATCGCTCACGCCTCCGATGCCAAGCGCGGCTCTGATGCTGGCAGCGGCTCTCGTGCGGGCAGCTGCTCTCATGCGAGCGGTGGAAAGAGGACCCCGACAGTCGCGGCGCGCAACCCTGGACCTGAGTCCAGGTGGGAGATCCGGTGTCCGTTTCGAGCCTTCCCACTAACGAACCAGGAACCGTGAGGTTCGAGGATAGGTGGGCGTGACCGTCCGCGGAGCGTGCCCAGCTCCCTGTGTTATTCATACGGTCCGGGAGCACATCGCCGCGACCGTCGAGGCTGTATCGAGCATGCCACACGCCGCGGCGGTGTGCCACTCCTGCGTCGCCGATGCATCGCGCGGGAAAGTGGAACTCGCTGCGCGTCAACGCTATCCTCGTGCAGCTGCCGCGCGCGGCGCGGGACGTGCCGATGACCTTGGAGCCAGCAGCGAAGTCGCGCCGAGCCGATGTGGCCGTCGCTGTTGCCCTTGCTGCCGCTCTCGCCGCGGCGGTCTTCCGTATCCGCCTCGCGGGTCGCGCCGTGACCGAGTTTGACGGCGCCGCGCACCATCCGAACCTGGCCGCTGCCGCGTTCGCCGCCCAACATGCGTGGCAGGATGCGGGCTTGGCGGTCCTGTGCGGTGCCCTCGCCTGGCCTGCGGCGCGCCTCCTGCGCAACCGGGGCGCGTGGCTGCGCAGCCTGGCGATGCTGCCGTGGTTCGCCGCGCTGCTGGTGCTGGGCGCCCTGGAGCAGACGCACTTTCGCTTGTCGTTCTCCCTGCATATCGGCCTGACGTGGCCGCTGCTGGTGGAGGCGGTCGACAGCGGCACGCTGGGCGCCTTGACCCTGAACGCCCAGCCGGACGACATCGCCTGGTCCACCATGCCGGCGCTGCTGCTGCCGGCGATGCTGTTGCTATCTGCGAAGTGGCCGCGAGCCGCGCAGCTTGGCGCCGGTGCGCTGCTGGCGGCGCTGGTCCTGCCGTCCCTCGTGCTGCCGGAGCCCGCGGGCAGCCACCTGGCGCCGGATTGCCACGCGAGCCCTGTGTGGCTGCTCGCCTCCAGCTGGGCGGGCGCTCCGCCAGCGGAGGACGTGCCGGCGCCGCGGCGCCACGCGCCCTCCGCGGCCAAGAAGGCAGAGACCGCGCGTCGTTCCGATGGCTTGACGCTGGCAGGCACGGCCACGCCGTCCACGGCCGAGGACTCGACCGCGGAGGGCTTGCGCCCGGCCGACCTGCCCTTCGCGCCGCCCCTTCCCCATCAGCAGCCGCCCCTGCCGCCGTCCAAGCC
>CAIXAA010000212.1 GCA_903917305.1 uncultured Myxococcales bacterium
AGCTCCCTGGCCAAGGCGGCGCCGCTGCCGGTGCTGCCGCCTGCGCTCAAGGAGCTGGTGCTGCGCACGCCGCCCAATGGGCCGCACACCCTGGCGCTGTACGTGCGCGGTCCGTTCAAGTCCGCGTTTGCCGGCAAGGAAATTCCGCGCAAGCCGGTCGTGCACAAGGACGACAAGGACCCGGCCAACGCCGAGAAGGACAAGGAGGCGGACGCGGCGTTCGAAGCGGAAAAGCGCAAGTTCAAAGCGGAAGGAACGGGCAAGCTGCTCGTGGTGGCCTCCAACCTGGGCATCGAAGGGCTGTCGCGCAGCGCCATCCTGACCGGGTTCGACCTGAGCAAGCTGCAGCAGTTCAGCGGCGACACGATCAAGAACTACCAGCAGTGGCAGGCCAACTTCCAGAACTGGCAGATCCGCATCGGCCAGATTTCGCACCTATTGGGAGACAACCTGCAGTTCCTCGCGAATGTGCTGGATTGGGCCACGTCGCACGAGGCGCTGGTGGCGATTCGCTCCAAGGGCGACACGCGGCGGCCGATGGACCAGATCGAGCCTGAGCTGGCGCGCAAGCTGCGGCTGCTGACGTTGGTGGGCATGCCGCTGCTGTTCATCGGCGCGGGTCTGCTGCGCTGGCGGCTGCGGTCGCGGCGCTTTGCGAATCTCAAGGTGTAGTGCGCAACGATTTGGCATGACAAGAGGTTGCGAATGAAGCGGTCGACCTGGATCACGCTGTGCGTCTTCGCCCTGCTGCTGGGCCTGTACTTCGTCCAGACCCGGCACAGCGCGCCGACTGCGCCGCCGCCGCTGAGCATCGATGGCTACATCGGCAATGTTTCCGAGCAGGAAGCGCGCAGCGAGGCCAAGGACAAGCCTTCGCCGGTCACGCGCATCGTCCTCAAGCGCAAGGGCGAAGTGGTCGAGCTGAACCGTCAGGCGGCGGAGCCTCCCAAGCCGGACGCCAAGCCGGACGCCAAGCCGGACGCCCCCAAGCCCGAGGCGACCTGGACGGCCAGGCGCACCAAGGACGGCAAGGCCACCGAGAGCAAAGCGCTGTCCTTCCGCGCCCAGGGCATGTCGGAGACGCTGATGCGGTCGATCCGCTCGAGCTTCTCGCTGCGCGTCGCGGAGAAGGGGCTCGCCGACTATGGTCTGGACGCGGAGCACGCGCTGGAGGTGGAGCTGACGCTGCCGCAGCGCACCGTCAAGCTGCGCGTGGGACAGGTCGAGAAGCCCGAGCAAGGCGAACCGAGCACGTGGGTGCAGGATCCGGCGGTTCCGGACGTCGTGCACCAGGTGACGGGGCGCGATCTGCGCACCAGCTTCGATGTGCCGTGGTCGGATCTGCGCGACAAGGGGCTGCTGTCGCTGGACGAAAGCGCCGTTCGGCGCGTGGAGATCGACAACCCGGCGCTGCAGAAGGCGCCGCGCGTCGTGCTGGTGCGGGACGCGGGCGAAGGCTGGAGCATCGCGGAACCGCAAGGCTTTCCCGCGGGTGACGTAGGCGAGTGGCTCAA
Organism: uncultured Myxococcales bacterium; assembly: GCA_903917305.1. Taxonomy (GTDB): domain Bacteria; phylum Myxococcota_A; class UBA9042; order UBA9042; family UBA9042; genus CAIXAA01. The sequence continues at coordinate 1,515 of CAIXAA010000212.1, forward strand.
GGCCGTGCAGCGCCTGAGCGCCAGCGAGTTCGTCGACAGCGCCGATGCGGCGGCCAAGAAGGCCGACACGGGGCTGGACGACGCCAAGACCGCGGCGCGGATCACGCTGACGACAGACAAGGGCAAGACCGTGCTTGTGTTCGGCAAATCCGACGAGAGCCGGCCGGCGCGCGACGTGTGGCTGCGCATCGAGGGGCGCGACGAGCTGTACCTGGTGCCGACCTTCGCCCGGGACCAAATCGTCCAGGGCGTGGACCAACTGCGCGACCGGCGTTTGCTCCTGGGTCACAAAGCGAAGGAAGCGCAGGCGTTTCGCATCGAGGGGAGTGGGGACGCCGGGCGTCTGCGGGCCGTGCGCAAGGGCGAGGCGTGGAGCGTGACGGAACCGGCGGTCAAGACGTCCAGCAAGGCGGTCGCGGATTTCCTGGGTGAACTGGACTCGCAGAAGGTGGAATTCGCCAGCGACAAGGCGGCGGCGGAGGTGGGGCTCGACGCGCCGGCCTGGAAGATGACGCTGGAGTTGGAGGGCGAGACGTGGACGCTCGCCCTCGGCAAGGAGAGCGAGGGTTCGACCTACGGCCGCCTGAGCC
>CAIXAA010000213.1 GCA_903917305.1 uncultured Myxococcales bacterium
CGCATGCCTGTCGTTCTCCGTGTAGCCGTGTGCAGTTGGCCGGCGAGTGGGCGCGGAGGATAGCGCATGCCGCTTGGGGCTTGCAACCGGCTGCGGTTGAGGCTCTGGCGCGGGGTCCAGTTCGGGGCCCGGCTCGGGTTCCCGCACCGGCTCCGGTTCCGGTGCGGGCTCCGGTCAGGTTCCCGGCCCCGCTGACACCCGTGTCGTGAATGTGCGCAAAGTTTGCGTACGACTGGATCCCACCGCCATGAACTGGCAACTTGGCAGGATCACGCGCGACGGCTAGTTCTCGACCAGCACTTCGAGCATGTCGCGGTGCGCCGGGGTCTGCAGCTTCTTGATGGCGCCGGTCTCGATCTGGCGGATGCGCTCGCGGGTCAGGTTGAACATCTCGCCCACCTGCTCCAGCGTCAGGCCTTCTTCGTGGCCGATGCCGAAGCGCAGCTTGAGCACCGCTTCCTCGCGCGGGTGCAGGCGGGTCAGCGCGCGCCGGGTCTGCGCTGCCACATCGCGCTGGATGCAGTAGTCCAGGCCCTTGACCGCCTGCTGATCCTCAACGAAATCGACAAGCATCGCGTCATCTTCGCCCACCGGAGCGTCCAGGCTCAGCGGGGAGCGCACCATCCGCAGGATCAGCTCGACCTGGTCGCCCGGCTGCTCGGTGCGCGCGCTGATCTCCTCGGTCGTCGGCTCGCGGCCCAATTCCTGTTCCAGCAAGGAGCGTTCGCGCATGATGCGGTTCAGCGCCTCGATGAGGTGCACCGGGATGCGAATCGTGCGGCCCGAGTCCGCGATCGAGCGCGTGATCGACTGGCGAATCCACCACGTGGCGTATGTCGAGAACTTGTAGCCGCGCTGCCACTCGAACTTCTCGACCGCCTTGATGAGGCCGATGTTGCCTTCCTGCACCAGATCCAGCAGCGCCATGCCGCGGTTCAGGTAGCGCTTGGCGATGCTGACCACGAGGCGCAAGTTCGCCTGGATCATCACGCTTCGTGCCTCGGCGATCTTGCGCTGCGCCTGACGCACGGTGCGCAGATCGCGGCTCGCCTGCTCGGCCGAGTGGCCATAGGCCGCCGCCGCGGTTTGCGCTGCCACGGCCGCCACTTGCACGGTGTGGCGCACGCGGGCCTTGTCGGTGCGGATGCGGCGCGGGCCGCCGGTCAGATCCGCGAGATCCGCCTTGGTCATGCCGGCTTCTTCGAGCGCGCGGCGCAGCTTCTGCTCGCTGCGCACCGCCTCGCGCGCCAACTCCTGGAAGATCTCCATGGCCTTGGTGATCAGCCGCTCGCCGGTGCGATCTTCCCAGAAGCTGCGGTACTTGCTGCGCATCGCCTGGGAGAGCTGCGCCGTGCGCGGGTCGCTGGCCGGCGTCGACAGGTTGGCGATCTCTTCGTCCAGCGCCAGCACGCGCTCGCGGAAACGCTCGGCGCGGGCCTGGGTTGTGATGCGCGCATCGCGGTCGCGCCAGCACTCCGGATCCGTCCATTCGCGCAGCAAATCGGCATCCGTGACCATGCGGACCGGCAGCTCGCCCAGGAGCGGCTTGCAGGCAGCGATGCCTTCCAGGATGCCCAGGATGTCGGCGGAGGACTCTTCGATGCGGCGCGCCACATCGGCTTCGCCCTCGCGGGTCAGCAGCGCAACGCGGCCGATGTGCTGCAAATACAGCACGGTCGGATCGAGGAACGTCTCGCCGCGGTCGTCTTCCGGTCCCTTGCGGCCCTTGCGCCGCGGATGCGGGGCAACGGGCTCAACGGGTTCGTCGGTCTCGACAAAGGCAAGATCGAACTCTTCCGCGGCGAAATCATCGCTGAGGATGGGTGCGTCAGTCAGGGCAGTCGTCTTCATGGCATGCCTCTCTGGCCGGCGTGGCCTCGACCTGCACTGATGCAAGGCCTGGACCAACGCGGAAGATTGGCGTGTTAGACGTTTGGGATCAAAGGGATGGAGCGTAGCGGGCGACTCAAGCAATTTGCGCAGAGTCTGACATTCATGTCATGCCGTGCTGCAAACGCTGTCCTGCGCGTCTCAACCATTCACACTTTCCGGGTCTCACAGCTCGATGTCCACGGCCGTGTCTGCAAGGCTCTGATCGTGTTGGTCCAACAGGAATTGCGCAGCAGCCTTGCGCCCCAGCCGCGTGAGGAAGGCGGCGTGGCCGTGCACCGTCGTGCGCAACTCATGGACGTCGTTGGCGTCCTTGAAGCCCTGCTCGGCGCGCTTGTACGCCTCGTCCGCCGCCTTGATCTCCGGAATATCCGCAAGGATTTCAGCAAGTGTGCGGTGGCTGTGGGCGCGGGCGCGCACGACGTCGCTGGAATGCGCGGCCTTGACGCTGCGGCGCGCCCACGTCAACGCGCGGTCGTGGTCGTCGCGGCGGCGGGCGGCGACGGCCAGGTTGCGCGCGGCGTCGGACAGCAGGGCATGGTCGCCCAAGCGCCCGGCGCCCTCGACGGCCTTGTAGAGCAGGGCCTCGCCGTCCTCCAGCCGACCGGACAACAGCAGCACTTCTCCTAGGTTGTTCTGCATCACGGCCTGCATGCGCCGGTTGCCGATGCGCTTGGAGAGCTCGTACGCCTCCTCCAGCACCGACACCGCGGCTTCAGCGGCGAGCCCCGCGACCAGCACGTGCGCCAGGGCGTTGAGCGCCTCGAACAGCCCGACAAGGTTGCGCAATTCGCGTTGCATGTGCACGGCCTGCTCGACGTAGCCGTGCGCCTGATCCAGGTGACCCAGGCTCATCGAGACAAAGCCCAGGTTGGTCAGCGTCGAGGCCTGGCCGCTGCGATCGCCAAGTCTTTCGCGGTATTCCAGGGAGCGCTTCAAGAACTGCGCCGCCGCCTCCGTGCGCCCGGCCTGCCAGTAGCAGCGGCCGATGTCGTCGCACACGGAGCCCAGGCCGTGGACATCGCCCACCGCTTCATAGAGTTGCAGCGCGGGCACCAGCTGCTCCAACGCCTGCTGCACCTTGCCTTGGGTGCGCATCATCTTGCCCAGGCGCTGCAGGGCGTGGGCACCGAGGCTGCGCGCCCGGTAGCGCCAGGCCAGCTCCAGCGCGTCGCGGTAGCAGGTCTCCGCTTCGGCCCAGCGACCATCGACCTCCGCCAGACGGCCCAAGCCCAGCACCGCGGTCGTGTGCACGTCCGCCGCTTCTTCGTGCGACAATTGCCGTGCTTTTTCCAGGTAGTCGCGCGCCGCGGCGTGGCGGAACTCCTCGAGCGCCTGCTCGCCCGCGCGCAGGTAGACGTGCGCCGCGTGCGCGGAATCGCCGGCCTTCGCCCACAAAGGCGCAAGCATGTCGGCGACTTCCGTTGCGCGCTGCCCCGCCACCATCTGCATCCAGACGGCCGCTCGGTGCGCCAGCTTCTTCTGCTCGTCGGCGTCGAGGGCTTCGAGCAGCGCCGGGCAATCGCCTTCCTCGACGAAGCGAAAGCCCATCTCGTGCGGCAGGAGCGAGGAGCGCTCCGGCAGCACAAGCCCGCGTTCCATCAGGTCTTTGCACGCGCGCCGCACCTTCTCCGGCGTCTCGTCGCGGCCCAGATCCTCGGCCGAGCGCGCGCCGGCCACGTCCGCCCGCAGCAGCGCCACCACGCCGCCGAGCCAGAAGCGCGTGCCGAACACCGCGCCCATGCTCGCGACCTGCAAGTCGAAATCCGAGAGATCGTCAAAGCGGCTGCCGCGGTGCGCCTGCAGGTGACCGGCGGCGATCAGCTCCGCCACGCGCTGCGGCTGCAGGGTCCAGGTCTCGCCGGTGCGCGCGATGGCGCCGCGCACGGCGAGCTGCTCGATGCCGTCCAGCAGCGACCCGGGACGGCCGCCGGCATGGCGCACGAGGCTCGCGATCGACGCCTTGTCCAGGCCGGTCACGCCCGCCAGCGCCTTGCGCGCGATGCTCGCCATGACCTCGTCGCCCAGCGGCGCCAGCTCCGTCGTGCGCAGCGTGCCCAGCCAGGGCCGGCGGATGGCGCCGCGCCGATCCGTGGCCAGGACGATCACCGCCGGCACCTCCGCGCCTTCGTCCACCAGCTGCGTCAGGAACGAGAGGCTCTCCGCGTCCGCTTCGCCGGCATCGTCGACGATGACGACGGTCGGCGGTGCGCCGAGATCGCGCACGATCAGGTGGACGAGCGCCTCGCGGGCGCGGCGGGCCTGCTCGTTGCGGTCCTCGAAGTCGATCGGGTGTTCGTTCCAGAAGTGAAAGCCGAGCATCGGCCCGCAGGTGCGCGCCACTTCCGCGCCTGCCGGATCGCCGTAGAAGGCTTCGACGGAGCGTTCGAAACGCTCGCCGGCGATCGTGCCGCCCAGGTACGCGGGGATGTCGAAACGCAGGCGCAGCAGGCGCTCGATCAGGCTGAACGGGCGGTGCGAGCCTTGGGCGTTGACGATGATGACGCGCGTGCCCGGCTGCAGCGTGGCGAGGCGCTCGCGCACGGCGCCGAGCAGGGCGGTGCGCCCGACGCCGACTTCGCCGTGCAGGCCGAGGGCGCACAGGCGCCGCCGGTGCAGGCCGACCTGGATGGCGTCGAGCAGCGCATCGACCTCCGCGCCGCGGCCGTAGTGGCCCAGGCGCTCGGCGTCGCGGCGCCATGGCAGATCAAAGCGTGCCGGGACCGCGACGCCGCGCGACACGTCGCCGGACACCGCCTCGATCAAGTCGGCATCGTCGAAGAATCGCCCGACGACATCGTCCTCGCCCTTGCCGGCAGGGCGCAGCGGAGACAGGCATCCCTCGCAAAACCGGAAGCTGGAGATGTTGTTGTGGCCGCATCGCGTGCATTGCATGGCTGGACCTGCGCTCGTTGGTGGGCCAGCGGCAGGGCGCCGGCACCAAAGGGGGCAAAATAGTGCGCCAACGGGCCCCGCCAGTGCAAGCGGATTCACCGGATGCGGGGCTCTACAGCAAAGCGGGCAGACCCACCGGCGGGCGCAACGCGGTTGACTTGGGCCCAATCACTTCTATCATGCCGCGCGCGGACGTCACCAAGCGGGACTCTGAGCGCGACTGGCAGGTTGGGAAGCGGCGCCTTCGCGGCACGTCCGACCTCATCAACGGAGGAAAATCATGAGCAAGATCGAGAAGATTCTCAGCATCCTGGGTGTGTGCACCCTGGTCGCCACCACGGCCTGCAGCGCCACGACCAGCAGCGACGGCGACGCGGACGGCATGGCCGCCGACATGTCCATGCCGGACACCACGAGCACGGGCAAGGACACGACGACGACGGCCAAGACCTTCAAGTCCATCGTGATTTGGGACAAGTCGGAGGACCCCGCGTTCCGCAACGGCAAGTGCGGCTCGAGCCCGGGCTCGGACATCGACGCCGTCATGCTGTACCGCGGTGGCAAGCTCATCGGCGCCGGCAAGGTCGGCTCGGCCAGCTACGACACGTCGAAGTCCACGAGCTGCGACAACAAGAAGAACATCGCGGCGAGCGCCGAGGGCCCGGTCAACGCCCACGTCTACGCGAGCAGCCCGGACACCGGCTACATCAGCCTGAACGGCGGCTCGATCGAGCTGCAGTTCGGCGCTTGCAGCGATGGCTCGCAGGATCCGCTCAAGTGCGACGGCGCGGGCGCCGCGCTCGACATCCAGGACGGCGACCAGATCGACTTCTACGAAGTGGACGTCACCTACAAGCCGGGCAGCGGCACGATCATGGACGGCTTCGCGTATGACGGCTGCGTCTGCTACTCCGACCAGTACCAGGTCGATGTGCGCACGGCGGTCGGCGTCGACGCCGGCTCGATGGTGCTGCAGAGCGGCCGCGGCGGCGACACGTTCACGGGCACCGAGGCGTGGGACGTGAACAAGTTCACGGCGACCGTCAAGGTCATGTAATCGGTCCGGACCTCAAGGTCGGCGACGCGGAGAGTCCGGGCTACGGGCTCTCCGCGTTGCCTTTTTTGGACAATGGGCCGCGCTGCGCTAGCCTGATGCTGTGCACTTGCCGCGGGCGGCGTGTGCGCTACCATGCGCGCAAGGAATCGACGGCGAAGGCGCCGGGTTGGCAGGCGATGCGAGAGGCGATGCGAACAACCAGGCAGATGCAAGTCGCGATGCGGCTTGGGGCACTGCTGGTCGGTCTGTCGCTGACGCTGGCCGCGGGCCCGCTGCGCGCCGAAGAGCCCAAGCCGATCGTTCCGGTGAAGGTGCAGAAGGGCAAGGCCAAAGCGGAGAAGGCTGAGAAGGCAGAGAAGGCGGAGAAGGCGGAGAAGGCCGACAAAGCCGAGAAGCTGGAAAAGGCCGAGAAGACCGAGCCTGCCGAGAAGAGCGCTCCGCCCGCCCAGACGTCGGTCGGGGAAGACGCGCTGCGCCTGGGGCCCTTCGTGGCGCCACCGAAGCCGTTCCCGTTTCCGCTGCTCGGCGATGACAAGGCCCGAGAAGTGTTCGTGGATCGCGCCGGGCAGATCTACAAGGATCGGCCGTACAGCGGGCACGTGCCCGACTGGAACGCGGCGGCTCCGGTGGCGAGCGGCGGACGTTGCCGTGTCGAACCGCAGCAGTTGCTCTGGGTCGGATTCCAGAACAATGCCGATGGGTCGCGCGTGTTTGTCCAGCTGGAGCACGACGCCTGCGGGTACGTGTACCGGCCGGATGACAACCACGTCGTGGTCGATCTGCCGTCGGTCACGGTGGCGAATGCGAACTTGAAGAACGACATCCTGACCGGTGCCTTCCCGACCACGGTTGACCTCGTGCATGTCGAGGAAGTCCCGGGGCGCGGGACGCGGGTCATCATCGTGCTCAAGGAAAGGCGGCCGTATTTGTCCGCGCACTTGGGCCATTACGTCTTTGTCGACATCGCGCGCTGAGCGATACCGGCCTGCCAACATGAGCGAAGACCAGCCAAAGACCGCGCCCGCCAAGGCGACTGCACGGCGCAAGAAGCGCGACGTGGAGCCAGCGATCGCGCCGGCGCCGCCCGTGCCGCCTGCCGCGGAGCCCGAGCCTGCCGCGCCCACAGCGCAGCGCAAGGCCAGACCGGTGCGCGCCAAGAAGGCGCCGCGCACGGAGACGGTGATCGAGGACATTCCGCAGCAGCAGGACCTGCTTGGATGGTTCCTGGAGCCGGCGGGCGAAGCTGCCGCGGCAGCGGCACCGGCACCCGAGCCCGCACCGGAACCGGCACCCGAACCGGAACCGGCACCCGAGCCCGCACCGGAACCGGCACCCGAGCCCGCACCGGAACCGGCACCCGAACCGGAACCCGAACCGGAACCCGAACCGGAACCCGAACCGGAACCCGAACCGGAACCCGAACCGGAACCCGAACCGGCCCC
>CAIXAA010000214.1 GCA_903917305.1 uncultured Myxococcales bacterium
CGGCACCGTGACGGTCGAAGGCCTCGTCGCCTCGCAAGTCGCCAGCCTGCTGCGCCAGCGCCTGAGCCAGGGCTACCTGCGCAATCCGTACGTGGTCGTGCAGGTCAAGAACCTCAGCTCCAAGAAGGTCTTCGTGCTCGGCGAGGTCAAGACGCCGGGTCGCTTCCAGTTCACCGAGCGCATGTCGATCGTCGAGGCCATCACGCTGGCCGGCGGCTTCAACACGCTCGCGGAGCGCAACTACACGATCATCACCCGCGTCGACGCCTCGGGCGAGCGGCGCATTCCGGTGCCGGTCGAGAAGATCATGCAGGGCCTTGCGACGAACTTCCTGCTGCAGCCGGGCGACATCATCTACGTCCCCGAAACCATTATGTGATTGATGCAGATTGACGCCAAGACCAACGCCGCCGCCGCAGAGCACCTCAGCACCGAGGATCTGGCGCGCCGTGGTCTCGAGATCCTCGTCAAGCGCCGCTGGTGGTTCGTCTTCACCGTCGTCGCCGTGTTCAGCGTCGCGATCGTCGTCACGCGCCACCAGTCACCGGTCTACAAGGCCACGGGTCTGCTGCACATCGACCTGTCGCCGCCCAAGGTGCTGTCGGAAGTCAATGAAGTCGTGACGCTCGGCTCCTCGGGCTACACCGGCGTGCGGCAGTACTACCAGGCGCAGATCCAGATCCTGCAGTCGCGCGACGTGGCCGCCATGGTCGTGACGCGCATGGGCCTGGCGCGCAGCGAGAAGTTCCTGGGCCTGGACGACAAGAACCTGAAAATCACGCAGAAACAGAAAGAGGCCATCATGGCCGACGCCGATCCGACCGGCATGCTGTCCAAGCGCGTGCTGGTCGAACTGGCGGACGACTCCTCGGTGGCCAAGGTGTCGATCGAGGACACGGACCCGGAGTTCGCCAAGGATCTCGCGAACGCCGTGATGCAGGCCTACAAGGACCGCAACATCGACCAGAAGCGGCGCACGGTGCGCGACGCGTACACGGACCTGCGCTCGATCCACAAGCAGCTGGAGCAGAACAAGGCGGCGTCGCAGCAGGCGCTGTTCAAGTTCGAGAAAGAGCACGATCTCAGCGAGAACCGGCGGCTGGCGGTGAACGAGCGGCTGCTGTCCCTGAGCCGGCAGATCCGCGAAGTGCACACGACGCGGCTGCGCGCCCAGCAGGACACCGCGCAATTGAAGAAGTTCCGCGGCAGCCAGGACATCTTCGCGGCGTCGGCGCCGAGCATCATGAAGGACGGCCTGACCGCGGAGCTCAAGCGGCGTTACGTCGAATTGTCCTTGAAGCGCAAGGAACTCGAGACCGTGTACATGGAGAAGCACCCCAAGGTGATGACGGTCGAGGACGAGATGCGCCAGCTGGTGGCCATCGGCTCCAAGCACGCGACCTCGATGTATGACGCGGCGATGCAGCAGTACGCGGCGGCGGCGGCCGAGGAGGAGGACCTCATCGACCAGGCCAAGCGGGCCAAGGAAGAGGACGCGGAGATCCGGCTGACCAAGATCCAGCACGACCAGCTGATCGCAAAAGCCGAAGAAGACAAGATGTTCTACGAGAAGGTCGCCAAGCGGCTGGCCGAGACCGACATGACCGAGCGGGTCAACATCAACAACATCTCGATCCTCGACCAGGCCGTGACGCCGCGCGTGCCGGTGCGGCCCAACGTGCAGCTCAACCTGCTGATGGGCCTGCTGCTGGCGCTGGTGGCGGGTCTGGCCGTCGCGCTGACCGTGGACATGATGGACAACACCATCAAGACGCGCTTCGACGTCGAGCAGGTGCTCGGCGTGCCGTACCTGGGTGCCATCCCGACGTTCTCGCCGGCCAACCTGGAGGAGGGCGCCAAGATCCCGGACAACAAGCTCGACCTCTACGCGCACTTCCGGCCGAACTCGCGCGTGGCGGAGGCGTCGCGCTCCGTGCGCACCAACCTGTTGTTCATGCGGCCGGATCGTCCGCTGCGCACGCTGCTGATCACCAGCGCCAATCCGCGCGAGGGCAAGACGTCGACCTCCGCGACGCTGGCCATCACCCTGGCGGCGTCCACCGGCAAGTGCATCCTGGTCGACACCGACCTGCGCAAGCCGCGTCTGCACAAGGTGTTCGGCGTGCCGGCGACCGTGGGCGTGACGAACTACATCCTCAGCCGCGACGAAGTCGACAACTTCGTGACGCACACCGAAGTGCCGGGCCTGGACATCCTGCTGTGCGGCCCGCTGCCGCCCAACCCGTCGGAGATCCTGCACACCGATCGCTTCAAGCAGCTGGTCGCGGAGCTGCAGTCCAAGTACGAGACGGTCATCTTCGACTCGCCGCCGGTGGAGATCGTCAGCGACGCGCTGGTCATCGCTTCGCTGGTGGACGGCGTGGTCATCGTGGCGCATTGCGAGCGCAGCACGCGCGAGTCGGTACGCTCCGCCGTCACGTCGTTGCGCAGCGTCCAGGCCAACTTGATGGGCATCGTCCTGTCGCGCACGTCGATTCGCGGAGCCGGCTACGGCTACTACTACAACGGCCGCTACCGCCGTGGTCAGTACCGCTACCGCTACGCCGCGGATCGCGATGACACCAGCATCGTTCGCGACGTCGTCAAGGCGAACGAGGATAATGAAGCCGCGTGAACGCACGCGTGGTTCTGCTGCCGGATCCTTGACCCACGGGCCTGTTTCACGCGATGCTCCGAACCCACGAGGTGGGCGTTCGGTGGAGGGGCCCCGGGCTTTTCGAACACCGGGTCGCTGCCCGCCGCCGCTGGTCGTCGCTGTTGCTGGGGTGTCGCAGCGCGCTAGCCCAGCGCAAGGGTGATGAATGGACAAGGTCATCGGCATCGATCTGGGCACCACGAACTCGTGCGTGGTCCTCTATGACGGCGGTGTCGCGCACGTCATCCCCAACGCGGAAGGCTCGCGCACCACGCCGTCCATCGTCGCGTTCACGGGCGATGGCCAACGCCTGTGCGGCAACATCGCCAAGCGTCAGGCCGTCGCCAACGCCACGCACACGGTGTTCGCCACCAAGCGCATGATGGGCCGCAAGTTCAAGTCGCCTGAGGTGCAGCGCATCCAGATGACCAGCCCGTTCAAGATCGCCGCCGCGGACAACGGCGACGCGGTCGTGGTCGTGCACGGCAAGCGCTACACCCCGCCGGAGATCGGCGCGTTCGTGCTGCGGCAACTTCGTGAATCGGCACAGGAATACCTCGATCAGCCCATCACCGACGCGGTCATCACCGTGCCGGCGTACTTCGACGACAACCAGCGCCAGGCGACGCGCGACGCGGGGCGGCTCGCCGGCCTGAACGTCATGCGCATCATCAACGAGCCGACGGCGGCGGCGCTGGCGTACGGCGTCTCGACGGATTCGTCAGGCATCATCGCGGTCTACGACTTGGGCGGCGGCACGTTTGACATTTCGATCCTCGAGTTCTCCGGCGGCGTGTTCCAGGTCAAGGCGACGCACGGCGACACGTTCCTCGGCGGCGAGGACATCGACGCGCGCCTGATGGACGCGCTGATCGAGGGCTTCCGCGCCGAGACGAACATCGACTTGTACCAGGATCCCGTGGCGTTGCAGCGTCTCAAGGACGCGTCGGAGCGCGCCAAGATCGAGCTGTCCACGGTGGAGGAGACCGAGATCTCCCTGCCGTTCTTGACGGCCGACAACAGTGGTCCCAAGCACTTGCGCCGCGTGCTGACCCGCACGGAGCTCGAGCAGCTGACCCAGGACCTCGTCGACCAGACGATCGTCCACTGCCAGGACGCGCTCAACGCCGCCAACGTCACCAACGCCGACATCACCGACGTGCTGATGGTCGGCGGCATGACGAAAATGCCGCTTGTGTTCAATGCGGTGGCCAACTTCTTCGGGCGCACGCCGAACCGCACCGTCAATCCCGACGAGGCCGTCGCGGTCGGCGCGGCGATCCAAGGCGCGATCCTGGCTGGCGATGTTGGCGAAGTCGTGCTGCTCGACGTCAACCCGCTGTCGCTCGGCATCGAGACCTCCGGCGGCGTGTTCACCAAGCTGATTCCGCGCAACGTGACCGTCCCGGTGAGCATCACGGAAACCTTCACGACTTCCGAGGATTACCAGCCGCTCGTCAACATCCACGTGCTGCAGGGCGAACGGCCCCTGGCGTCGGACAACACGAGCCTGGCGCGCTTCGAGCTGGTCGGGATTCCGCCTGCGTTGCGCGGTGTTCCGAAGATCGAGGTGACGTTCGCGATCGACGCCAACGGCATCCTGCAGGTCTCGGCGCGCGATCTCGGCACCAAGCGCGAGCAGCAGGTGCGCGTGCGCGCGACCAGCGGCCTGAGCGAAGCGGCCATCGAGCGCATCCTCGCGGAAGCAGAGCAGTACACCGACGCGGACCGCATGAACGTCGAGCTGGCGGAGCTGCGCCGCCGCGTCGCCGGCCTCATCTACACGACGGAACGCTCCCTGGCTGAGTCGTCGAACTACCTGACCGAGAGCGAGCTGGAGCAGATCCGCGCCGACCTGGAGAGCGCCCGCCGCGCGACCGAGTCCGCGGACATGAACAAGATCCAGAATACGCTTCGCGACTTGGAGAAGTCGGCGTTCCGCATCACGGAAGTGATGTACCGCGATTTCACCTAGCATCACGCCGCGCCTTGACGCGCGGCTACTGTGTTTCCGGCGCTTGCGCGCCGCCATTTTGCGCTTCGCGCTGTCTTTTTTGGGTCACGCCGCGCCTTAGCGCGTCGGCTGCCGCCGCAGCGTGCTTCGCGCTGTCTTCTTGGGTCTTTTCCGATGGAAAGCTACCAGCCCGATCACTACCGGCTGCTGGGCGTGCCGCCGCGCGCCGATGCTGCGGATTTGAAGAGCAGTTACCGGCGCTTGTCGCGGGTGTTCCACCCGGACCGGCAGCAGGGGTCGGCGCGCGCCAAGGAATGCTTCCAGCAGATCGCTACTGCCTACGCGGAGTTGTCCGACGCGGAGCGGCGCCTGCAATACGACCGCATGTTGATGCTGCGCGATCCGCTGCGGCTGATGGACGATCCGCGCGCGGAGAAGGCGCTGGACGTGCTGGACCAGGTGGTGGCGCGGCTGCGCAAGAAGCCGCACGCGCTGCCCAGCGGCGCTCGCGGGCGCGATCTGCGCGTGGAGCACCGGGTGGCCTTTGCCACCGCGATGCTCGGCGGCCAGGTCGCGGTGCACGCGGAGTACGACACCCTCTGCCCGACCTGCCTGGGCCAGGGCAGCACGGAGCCAGAGCGCAACCCGGTGTGCCACATCTGCCAGGGCCATGGTGCGCTGCGTGTCGGTCTGCGGCGGCAGGAGCTGCCGTGCGGCTTCTGCCACGGGCGCGGCACGATCCTGCTGGCGCCGTGCCCGACCTGCGAAGGCCGCACGCAAGTGCATACGCGCCAGGAGGTCCAGGTCCGTGTGCCGCCGCGCTGCCGCGATGGCAGCCTGCTGCGGGTGCGCGGCGCGGGCGAGAAGCCGGCGCACGGCGGGCCGGCGGGCGATCTCGTGGTGGCGGTGAAGGTGCAGCCGCATCCGCTCCTGCGCGCGGAGGGCGATGACCTCGTGTGCACCGTGCCGCTGACCTGGACGCAGGCGGTGGCCGGCGCGAAGGTGTGGGTGCCGACGCTCGAAGGTCCGGAGGCGCTGCCCGTGCCGCCGGGGACGCCGTCCGGTCGGGAGTTCCGCATTGCCGGCCGCGGCTTGCCGCTGGCGCATCCCTCCGGCGCGGCGCGGCGCGGCAACCTGAGGCTGCAGATCGCCCTGGACCTGCCCGAGCTGACCCACCCGTCCCAGGTCGAGGCCGTGCGCGCCTTGGAGCAGCTGCTGGCGCCGGGAGCCTTTGCCCGCGCTGCCGCATTTGCCCGCGAAGTCGAAGGATTGCGAGCCGCCAGCGCGCCGCAGGACGCGGACGATGCGCGCCGCTGAGCTGGGCGAGCTCGCGCTCATCCAGCAACTTCGCCAGCTGTTCGATCGAGCGCTGCCGCACGTCGAGGTGCCCA
>CAIXAA010000215.1 GCA_903917305.1 uncultured Myxococcales bacterium
GCCTGCAGCCACCCGGCGATCGTGCGCAGCCCGTCCAGCGCCGGCGCCTCGCGCACGGCATCGTTGGGACCCGGCACGCGGCCCAGCACCATCGGCGCAACCGTGCGCGCATCCAGGGTTTTGCGGCCCGCATCGCACATCCAGTACTGGTTGACGTCCGGGTTGTAGCGCGGCAGCAGGCGCTCGACCTTGTTGGCGTGGCTGTCCAGGCGGATGGAGCAGCCGCGCGCGCAGCCGGTGCAGACCGTGTCGCGCTGGTCGAGGAACCACACGCGGCGGCGGAAGCGGAAATCGCGCGACGTCAGCGCGCCGACCGGGCAGATGTCCACGACATTGAGGCTGTAGTCGTTGTTCAGCTCGGTGTGCGGGGCGGTCGTGATCTCGGAGTGCTCGCCGCGATCCTCGACGCACAACTCGTGGGTCTTGGTCACTTCGTCGCAGAAGCGCACGCAGCGGGTGCAGACCACGCAGCGCTCGGCGTCCAGGATCACGGTCGGCCCGAGGATCTTGGCCTTGGGCTTGCCGACCTTGTTGTGGAACAGGCGCGACGGCTTGGCCGACCACGTCACGAAGTGCTCCTGCAGCACGCACTCGCCGGCCTGGTCGCAGATCGGGCAGTCGACCGGGTGGTTCAAAAGGATGAACTCCAGCACGGACTTCTGCGTCTCCTGGATCTTCTCGGTGCGCGTGCGCACCACCATCCCGTCGGTGACTTCGGTGTAGCAAGCCGGCATCGGCTTGGGCGCCTTCTCGATTTCGACCAGGCACATGCGGCAGTTGGCCGCAATCGACAGGCCCGGGTGGTAGCAGAACACGGGAACGTCGACGCCGACCTGCTTGGCGGCGCGCAGAACCGTCGTGCCCGCGGGGACTTCGACTTCGTGACCGTCGATGGTGACCTTTGCCATGGTGTCCTGCCTGAAGTCGATCTGGTGGTTAGCGATCGACTTCGCCGCCAATCATGTTGAGCGTGTCGAACGTGGGAATGATGTCGGACAGCAGGTGCCCGACCAGCAGCTTCTTGAGCGCGCCCATGGCGTAGAAGCACGGGGCGCGGACGTGCACGCGGTACGGCCGGCCGTTGCCGCGCGACACGATGTAGAAGCCGAGCTCGCCGTTGCCGCCCTCGACCGCGTAGTACGTCTCGCCGGCCGGGACCTGGTGGCCCTCGGTGACGAGCTTGAAGTGGGCGATCATGCCCTCGATCGAGTTGTAGACCGCGTGCTTGGGCGGCAGGACGACGCGCCAGTCATCGACATTGACCGAGCCGCCGGGCATCTGCGCGAAGATTTGCCGAATGATCTTATAGGACTGCTGCATCTCTTCAAGGCGGCACAGGTAGCGGTCGTAGTTGTCGCCGCGCACACCGACGATGACGTCGAAGTCCATCTCGTCGTAGGCGAGGTAGGGCTGGTGCTTGCGCAAGTCCCAGTCCACGCCGGTGCAGCGCAGCATGATGCCGGTGCAACCCGTCGAGATCGCGTCTTCCTTGGTGATCGTGCCGGTGCCGATCATGCGGTCGTAGAAGATGCGGTTCTTGGTCAACAGCCTGTCGACCTTGTCCATCAGCGACTGGACCTTGTCGAGGGCCGCCATCAAGTGGCGCTCGTAGTCCTCCGGCAGGTCCTTGGCGAGGCCGCCGATGCGCGTGTAGGAGGTCGTCAGGCGCGCGCCGGTCAGCTCCTCGACCATCGGGTAGAGCATCTCGCGCGCTTCGACTGCGTAGAGGAACGGCGTAAAACCACCCAGTTCCAACGCGCCGGCCGCGATCGACGTCAGGTGGTCGGTCAGGCGGCTGATCTCCGAGATCAGCATGCGGATGTACTTGCAGCGCGGCGTGATCTCCACGCCCCACAGCTTCTCCATCGCGCCGACGTAGCCGACGTTGTTGATCATCGGGCTGCAGTAGTTGAGGCGATCGCAGTAGGGCAGGACCTGCTGCCAGGTGCCCATCTCGGCCATCTTCTCGAAGCCGCGGTGCAGGTAGCCGATGTGGATGTCGACGTCCTCGACGTTCTCGCCGTCCAGCGTCAGGACCATCTTCACGGTGCCGTGCATCGCCGGATGCGACGGGCCCATGTTGACGATCATGCGATCGCCGACGCGCCGGGCCTCTTCTGCGAGGGCATGGGTCTGGGTCATCATGGTGGCTACCCGAAGCCGGCGCTCGATGCGCCGCGTGAAAACACTGTCGAAGCAGGCGCTCAAGCGCCGCGTGAAAACACTGTCCCCAACTAGCGGTACGTCTCGTTGTCGCCGTAATGGACGAGCTCCGGCATGGGCAGCCGCGGCTGGTAGCCGCGCACCGGGTAGTCCTTGCGCAGCGGATGGCCGACGAATTCCTCGTAGTTCAGCACGCGACGCAGATCCGGGTGGCCGTGGAAGTCGACACCCAGCATGTCCCACACTTCGCGCTCGCCCCAGTTCGCCGCCTGCCACAGGCTGTACATCGTCGGGACCCAGAGGTCGTCCGCATCGACCGGCACCTTGACGCGCAGGCGGTGGCGCAGCGTCATCGACAGGAGGTGGTAGACGACCTCGTAGCGCGGCAAGATCGCAGAAGTCATGCCATTTGCCTGGCCTGCATCGACGGGGCTCACCACCGCGCGCATCGCCGGGTCGTACTCGAGGTAGTCGACCGCGGTGACGTCGGCGAGCACTTCCATCTGGCAGCGCGGGTCGTCGCGCATCATGCGCATGACCTCGAGCAGGCGATCGCGGGGCACCAGCACTGTGGCATCGCCGGCCGTCGCGTGGCTGCCCAACACGGCCGCGGGCAATTCCTCGCGCAGCAGGTCGATGAGGAGGGTGGACATGGGGTGGCTCCCTTGAGATCCTTGGCTTTTCGGTCCAGATCCGTCGCTGGCGCGCTGCGCGTCGTTCAATCCCAGTCCAGGGCACCGCGGCGCCAGATGTAGGCCAGGCCCGCACCCAGGATGCCGACAAACACGAACATTTCTACGAAGGTGGACATGCCGAAGCCAGGCTCGACGATCATCTCGCGGTAGAGCGAGGCCCACGGGTACATGAACACCGACTCGATGTCGAAGACGATGAAGAAGATCGCCACGAGGTAGAACTTGACCGAGAAGCGGTTGCGCGCGCCGCCGATCGGGTCGCTGCCGCACTCGAACGTCGCCATCTTCACGGCGTTCTGACGACGCGGGCCGAGCACGTAGTTGATGGCGAGGATGGCGAGGCCCATCAGCGTGACGACGACGGACACGACAGCGATGGACACGTAGCCGGTTTGGGACTGCAACATGGCGTCTCCTGGCGTGCGTCGGGCGGTGCCCTGGCCCCGGGTCCCGAGCAGGCGCGAGCGAGATACCGCTACCGCGCGGCAACGTCAAGGTATGGGGCTCTCGCACCCCACGATCAGGCCCGGCGGCTGGATCGCGTTGCGCCATGCGGGCGATGCCGCTAGGCTCACCACGGACGCCAAGTTGCCACAACGGGAGAGGCCATGCTGACGGAACGCACCAAAAGGGAGCCCTTCAAGATCCAGGGTGTCGTCATCGGCATCGTGATCGACAACAAGGATCCCGAGGCGGGCTACCGGGTCAAGGTGAAGTTCCCGTGGGTGTCGGAGTCCGGTCCCTACGCGGGCGGCGCCAAGGACGACTACGACTTCCGCTCCAACTGGTGCCGCATCGCGACGTTCATGGGCGGCAAGGAGCGCGGTTCGTTCTGGCTGCCGGAAGTGGACGACGAGGTCTTGATCGCGTTCGAGCACGGCGACGTGCGCCGGCCATTCGTGATCGGCTCCTTGTGGAACGGTGTCGACAAGACCATCCACGACAACAAGTCGCAGGACGGCAAGAACAACTTCCGCTCCATCCGCAGCCGTTCCGGGCACATGCTGCAGTTCGTCGACAAGAAGGACGACAAGATCGAGCGCGTCGTGCTGCAGAACCTCGTCAAGGCGGGCGACACGGCCAAGGATCCCAAGCAGCGCGACGGCCACTGGATCTGCCTGGACCAGAGCGGCGATGTCGACCAGATCGAGATCTACGACCACAAGCAGGAGCACTACATCCTGATCGACACCAAGAACAAGAAGATCACGATCGAGTGCAAGACCGGCGACATGCTGATCAAGACCGAGAAGACGATGACCTTGGACTGCAAGGACCTCGTGATCAAGGCCAGCGCGACCATCAAGCAGGAGTCGGGCTCGACGACCGAGACGAAGTCCGGCGCGGCGATGGACATCAAGGCCGGCGGCAACATGACGCTCAAGGGCGGGCCGAACATCAACCTGAACTAGCGTCCGAGCCGGAGCCGGAGCCGGACCCGAGCCGGACCCGAGCCGGAGCCGGAACCGGAGCCGGAACCCGAGCCCGAACCGGCGCAGAAACGGAGAGCCTTTGCCCGCCAAGATCCACGGCAGCCTCGTTGGCCTCGCTGCCATCGAGCGCTCCCTCATCGAGCGCCTCGCCCACCACGTCAGCGACCCGCGCGAGCTCGCGAGCGATGCCCTTGTTCAGCGGTTGTGCGGCCTTTCGTCGCGCCTGCGCCGCCAGACCGGCGTGCTCATCGACCGCAACGGCCACGTCACGCACGTCCTGGTCGGCGACGACCACCAGCTGGAGCTGCCGGATCTGGGCCGCTGGGGCGCGGGGAGTGGGCGGCTGCGCGGCCTGCGGCTGGTGCACATCCACTTGAAGGGCGAGCCGCTCAGCGACGACGACTTCAACGATCTCGCCCGCCTGGGCCTCGATCTCGTCGCCGCTGTCGGGCTCGCGGGGGATCAGCCCGGTGAGGTCTTCATCGGTCACATGGCCGCCGCCAGCGATGGCCAGCCGCACCACACCGTACAGCCGAACGTCGCGCTACCGCCGATGCACTGGCGCGATCTGGACACCAGCTTTGATTGCGCGGCGTTGATCCGCGACCTCGAAGGGCTGCTCAGCCGCTCCAAACCCGCGACACGCATGGTGAATGCCCGGGAGCGCGCGCTGCTGGTGCACGTCGGCCCGGAGACGCTCGCCGAGGCCGAGGATCGCCTGGACGAGATGGAGGAACTGGCGCTGACCGCGCGCGTCGAGGTGGTCGGCCGCGTCATCCAGCGGCGGCGCGACATCGACCCGCGCACGCTGCTCGGCGAGGGAAAACTGCAGGAGATCTCGCTGCGTGTGATGCAGAACGAAGCGAGCATGCTGGTGTTCGACCGCGAGTTGACGCCGAGCCAGTCCAAGAGCATCTCGCAGCGCGCGGACATGAAGGTGCTCGATAGAACCCAGCTGATTCTCGACATTTTCGCCGGTCGCGCCCGCAGCCAGGACGGCAAGCTGCAGGTGGAGCTGGCGCAGCTGCGCTACTCCCTGCCGCGCCTGGGCGATCGCGACAACTCGCTGTCGCGCCTGACGGGCGGCATCGGCGGCGTGGGACCCGGCGAAACGAAACTGGAAATCGATCGGCGCCGTTGCCGCGACCGCGTGCACCGGCTCGAAGAGGAGCTCAAGCGCCTGGCCAAGGGGCGCGAAGGCCGGCGGCAGGTGCGCACGCGCTCCGAGGTCGTGCTCGCGGCGCTGGTCGGCTACACCAACGTGGGCAAGTCCTCGTTGCTGAACGCGTTGTCCAAGTCCGACATCTTCACGGAGAACCTGGCGTTTGCCACGCTCGACCCGACGTCGCGCCGCGTGCGGTTGCCGGGCGGCACGCCGGCCGTGCTGACCGATACCGTCGGATTTATTCGCGATCTGCCCAAGGAGCTGCTCGGCGCCTTCGAGGCGACGCTGGAGGAGGCGCGCCTGGCGGACGTGCTGCTGCTCGTGCTCGATGCCAGCCACGCCCAGCTGGAGCAGCAGCTGCGCAGCGTCGAGCGCATCCTGGCCGACCATGAACTGGGCGACAAACCTCGGCTTGTCGTGCTGAACAAGTGCGACGCCATCCACGATCCGGCGACGGTGCGCGAGGTGGCGACGGCGCAGCGGGCACACTTCGCGTCGGCGCTGACGCGCGAAGGCCTGCCGGAACTGATGGAGAAGCTGGAGGAAGCGCTGCTCAAGGCGCGCAGCCAGCGCGGCGCGGCGCGACCGTCGGGGGACGTGGCGCCGTGGAGCCCGCTCGACTGAGAACTTGAGATCCTTGCGGGGCCGTCACACGCTCTCGGTCTCGTCCGCGTCATCCTTGAGCGGATGCATCGCCGCGGCACCGGCGCCCGGCTTGTAAGTGCCGTCTTCCTTGCGCGCCAGATCGCGGGTCCACTTCGAGTGGTGCGCCTGCCAGCGCGCCAGCAGGTTCTGCGCCTTGAAGCGCGACTGGCCGGTCGAGAACGGCTGCTGCTGCAGCTCGCGCATCTCGCGCTTCATCGCTTCGAAGTCGAGCAACGGCGGCGACCGCTCGAACCCGTTGAAGTAGCGATTGAATTTCCGCGTGAGCTGTTCGAGCTTGATCTCCAGCTGGTGCAGTTGCTGGACCGCTTTCTCCGAACCGAGGATACCGCGCCCCGTCGCTGGCGGTTTGCTGTTGCCGAGAGCCATGGCCGCGCCTCCACCACCTGACCAGCGCCCGGGGCGCCCGGTTTACCTCAACCATTGATCGTACTACCATCCCACCCGGTTCGGATCAATGCAGCTTTGTGATCCGCGCCTTTTTCCGCTTCGGAGGTTTGCGATGCCGGCTCCTTCCCACCACCTGAACAGCCTTCTTGCGCGCCTGGCCCTCGTCGGCCTCCTGGCGGCTGGCGCGGCTGGCTGCCAGAAGGGCGACCCCGACGAGAACTTCCGCCTGTGGAGCAACAACGAGGCCGGTTGGGAGGAGATGGCCAACTACGTCGCCGACCGCGGCAATGACGCCAAGCTGCGCACGCGCGCGCTCGAAGTGCTGATCGACGACGGCGGCCAGCCTTCGCAGGCCATCCGCGTCGCGAGCAAGGCGCCGGACAAGGTCGAGCTGCTGCTGGCCCTGCAGCCCGCGCTGCAGAAGATGCTGGAGAACCCGAACATCAAGAAGCAGGGCCACGCCAAGCGCGTCCTGTTCGACATGCTCGGCGTGCTGCCGGAGGACAAGAAGACCTCGACGCGCAAGCTGATTGCCAAGTGGGCGTTCGGCGACCTGAGCGTGGACGACTCGGCCGCGCGCATCACCGAGAAGCTGGGCCAGCGCCTGCGTCCCGAGGAAATCGAGGCCCTGGGCGACGAGGGCGTGGCCGGCGCGGAGATCATGCTCGGCAAGGCGGTGGCGCGCGATGGCGTCGTGGCGTACCTGCAGGCGCTCAAGACGCCGGCGGCCAAGGCCGCGCTCATCAACGGCATGCGCCGCTACCACAAGATCAAGAACGTGAAGGTGACCGAGGGCGATCTGGCGGCGATCCAGTCGACCGACAGCGTCGATGGCCTGAGCTACTTCCTGGAGCTGTACGAGCGCCTGCTCCCGAGCCAGCACCCGGACGACAAGGCCGCGGCTTCGCTGGCGATCTCGGCGGCCATCCAGTGGACGGAGAAGGCGGAGTCCAAGCCGCAGATCAAGGCGGCGTTCGATGCGAAGCTCAAGCCCATCTTCGAGCGGCTGCTGACCGGCCAGAACGCGGACGATCGCTGGTGGGCCTCGCAGATGCTGGTGGACTACGACCTGGTGCCGGGCCTCAAGGAGGCGCTGGCCAAGCTGCCCGACGACGGCAACTACGGCCAGGCGAACTTCGCGCAGAACGACGTGAAGATGATGATCACCGACCTGTGCCAGAAGGACGTGAAAGCACTGGGCAATGACGCGGTGCGCCCGGTGCTGGAAGCGGCGCTCAAGAGCACGCGCCTCATCGAGCGCATCGTCGCGGTGCGCTGCCTGACGGCGCTGGGCGACGACCCGTCGCTGGCGCTGCTGCGCAACTACGACAAGAAAGACAACCACATCGTCGATCCGATCATCGTTCCGCAGACGCGCCGCGACGTGACCGTGTCGGAGCTGGCGGCCTCGGGCGTCGAGATCGTCGAGTACCAGCGCGCCACGGACAAGCTGGCCGCGGAAGGCAAGGTCGACGCCGAGACGGCGAAGTGGCGCAAGCACTACGCCGGCTACAGCTTCGAGCGGCGCGGCAAGGCGCTGGTCAGCTTTGCGGAAGAGCGGGCGGCCGAGAAGGCCGCCAAGGCCAAGGGCGGCAAGTAGGCGATTCGAGTCGTCCGCGCAGCGCGGCCCTGGGCTGCGCGTCGCCGCGAATCCGCATCGGTGAGCTTGGCGACCAGACAAGAAGGAAACCGTGCTGCGACCGGTCTCCCGTCGCAGCACTCATGCCTGCCGCACATCCAACCGGAACAACATCGACCCCACCAGCAGCTCGTCGCCTTTGGCGAGGCGCTGCGGCATCTGCGTGACGCGGGCGAAGGTGCCGTTGAGGCTGCCGACGTCGAGCACCTGCAGGTTGCCGGCGCTGGATTCGATGCGCAGGTGGCGGCCGCTCATGAAGCGGTCCTGCGGAAAGGACATGTCGCAGCCTTCGCGGCCCACGGTCAGCACGTCGCGGTCGGTCGACACGACGCGGCCCGCAAGGCCGCCGGCGAGCAGTTGGGTCACATGCAGGCGCGGCGGCGGCAGCGGCGTGCCGAACGTCTCGGCCGGCAGATCGGCGCCGTCGACCGCATCGGTCGGGGCGTCCTCGCCGTGGCGCGTCAGGAGGTACTGCTCCCCCGCGAAGATCACGTCGCCCGACTGCACGCGCACCGGCTCGCGGATGCGGCGAAAGCAGCCGCCCTGCCCCAGGATTTCGACGACCTCGACGGTCTCGCCCTGCTTGTCGACCACGATGTGCAGCGGGCTCATCAGCGGGTCGGACGGAAAGGCCAGATCGCCGGAGCGGCCCACGGTATTGCGACCTTCGCGCAGCTCGAACCCCGTGCCTTCCGACACGGCGCCGCGCAGCACGATGAGGCGCGCCTGCCACTGCAAGTCCTCGTTTCCGAACGCGTCCTGGCCCGACGGCGCAGGGCCGCCGGGCGGCGGCGGCGGCAGGAAGGCATCGGCCGGCTGCCAGTTGCCGCTGTGCAGCGACTGACCGCAACGTCCGCAGAACTGGTAGGTGGTGGGGCACGTCGTGCCGCACTTGGGACAGGTCACCAGCGCCATCTGTTTCCTCTCCGGGACAAGCTGGCCACGCGGGGCCGGATGCCGAATCGTTCCACGGCCGTGCGCCACGTGCAACGGTCCGACCGTCTGCGGTGCGAACGATAGCCCGTTGTGGCAATCGCCGCTACAATCCGCGCCCATGCCCAGCGCGCCGTCGACCAGCCATCGGGCCCCCCCTTCGCGCTCCCCGCCGCCACGCAACGTCCGCGAGCTGCCGCAGCAGGCGGGCGCGCCCAAACGCGCGGGCTGCCTGGGCCGCCTGCTGGCCCTGTTTCTCCTGCTCGCGGCCCTGGGTTTCGCGGCAGGCGCGCTCGGTTTCGTCTGGCTGCAAGAGACCTTGCCCGACGTCTTCTCCTTCGACGCCTACCGCAGCATCGCCTTCGAATCCTCGCGCGTGCAGGCCGCCGGCGGCGAGATCGTCGCGCAGTTCGGCGAGGAGATCCGCACCGTCGTGCCGCTCGCGCGCATCCCCGTGACCGTGCGCGCGGCGATCGTGTGCGCGGAGGACGCTTCCTTCTACAGCCATCCCGGCTTGGACATCGTCGGCATCGCGCGGGCGCTGTGGGTCGACATGACGACGGGCCGTGCGGCGCAAGGCGCGTCGACGATCACGCAACAGTTTGCCAAGACTCGCTTTCTCAGCCGCGAGAAGACATTGACGCGCAAGTTGAAGGAGTTGGTGCTGGCGCGCAAGCTGGAGGAGCAGCTCGGCAAGGACGAGATCCTGACGCTCTACGCCAACGAGGTGTACTTCGGCCACGGCCGCTACGGCGTGGAGGAGGCGGCGCGCTTCTATTTCGGCAAGTCTGTCAGCGACATCGACGTGGCACAGGCCGCGCTGCTCGCAGGCGTGGTGAACAGCCCAGGGCGCTGGTCGCCGCTGCGGCACCCGAAGGCAGCTTTGGAGCGGCGCACGTACGTGCTGCAACAGATGGAAAAGCATGGCTATCTGACGACGGCCGATCGCGAGCGGGCGGACAAGGCGCCGCTGCCCAAGGCGGGCCAGGATCAGCTCACCGACACCGGCGCGTACTTCGCGGAGGAAGTGCGCAGGTTCGTGATGCAAAAGGTGGATCGCGAGACGCTGCTGCACGGCGGGCTGCGCATCGAGATTGCGCTGGATGTCGGGCTGCAGCGCGCGGCCGAGGCGGCTGTGGCGGCGGGCCTGACGCGTTTTGACCAGCAGTACAAGACGTTCCAGCCGGTGAAGCACTACGACGACGATGCGGCGCTGCAGGAAGGGCTGCGCAAGCTGACGCAGCAGCAGGGCAAGCCGGCGGTCGGACGCATCCTGCTGGGGATTGTCCGGGGTCCGGCAACCGGAACCGGAGCCGGAGCCGGAACCGGAACCGGAGCCGGAGCCGGAACCGGAACCGGAGCCGGAGCCGGAGCCGGAGCCGGGACCGGAGCCGCAATCGAGGGCTACCGCGTCGATCTGGGCACGGTGCAAGGCATTCTTCCCGCCAGCGCGCTTGACCGCTACAGGCATCCCGCCCTCGATCCCGCCAAGCCGGCCGATCCAGCCAAGCCTGTGGAACCGTTCGCGCTGCGCGAAGGCGACCTCATCCGCGTCTCGATCCGCGACCAGAGCGAAGGCAGGCTGCTGCTGTCGCCGGAGTTCGGGCCGCAGGTGGCGCTGGTGGCGATCGAACCGCAGTCGCGGCTGGTGCGGGCGCTGGTCGGCGGCGATGACTTCGCCGTGCATCCTTTTGATCGCGCGGTCGATTCGCGTCGGCAGCCCGGCTCCACCTTCAAGACCTTCACCTACGGCGCGGCGATCGAGGCGGGCTTGACGACGCCGGACAGCTCTTTTGTCGACGAATCGCATACCTACGTCATCGCCGGCAAGCCTTGGACGCCGCGCAACTACAGCGGCCGCTACGACGGCAAGACCTACACGGCGCGCGAGGCGCTGGCGCAGTCGATCAACTCGATCGCCGTGGCGGTCGCGGCGCTGGTCGGCCCCGAGAAGATCGCGGCTTTTGCGGAGCGGCTCGGCATCGCCAGCCCGCTGCAGGCTGGGCTGCCGCTGGCGCTGGGCGCTTCGAGCGTGACGCCGCTGGAATTGACCAATGCCTATGCGAGCTTGGCCGCAGGCGGCAAGACGTTGACGCCGATCCTGGTGACGCGCATCGCCAAGCGCGACGGCACCGGCGTCTACCTCGCGCCGCGCCTGGAGGGCGTCAAGGTGCTGTCCGGCGACGTCACGCTCGCGCTGACGGACATGCTCGGCGAGGTGGTGCGGCGCGGTTCCGGCAAGGAGGCGCTCAAGGTCGGGCGGCCGGCGGCGGGCAAGACCGGCACGTCCAACGGCGGTCGCGACGCATGGTTCGTCGGCTTCACGCCGGAGCTGTGCACGGGCGTCTGGCTCGGCTACGACGATCGCAAGCCGATCGCCAAGGCGTCGGGCGGTGCGCTCGCAGTGCCGATCTGGGTGGATTTCATGAAGAAAGGCCTGGAGCGCGTGCCGGTCCAGCCCCTGCCGCGCCTGCCCCACGTCCTTGCCGGGCCGCTCGGCAAGCCGCTGCCGGTGCCGGCGGGCGATCCGGAGCTGGGCGCGCAGGACCTCGACGACGCGCAGCTGGCGCCGGAGGAGACGGTCCCGACGCCGCATGAGCTGCCGCCGGTGCCGAAACTGCGGGAAGATCGCGAGTAGTTATCCGGGAGTCGGCGCAGTGAAGAAGCCCTTGCCCGCTTCGGCAATCGCCTTGCTCTTGTGCGCGGCAATCGCCTGCTGCGACGCGACCTTGCCCGCCATCTGCCGGTAGATCTGCGTCTGCAGGGAGTCCGGCTCCGCGACGACGATGGGCCGCCCCGCATCCGCATTCGGCGACACGGCCATGTCCAGCGGCAGGGAGCCGAGGAACGGCACGCCGTGCTGCGCGCAGTGCTCCGCGCCGCGGCTCGGCCCGAAGATCGCGTAATCCTTGCCATTGTCCGGGCAGCGGAAGTAGGCCATGTTCTCGACCAGGCCGAGCACGTCCACCTTCATCATCGAGAACATGCGCAGCGCGCGCAGCACGTCGGCAAAGGCCACGTCCTGCGGCGTCGTCACGACGATGGCGCCGGAGAGCGAGATCGCCTGGCACAGGCTCAGGATGATGTCGCCGGTGCCGGGAGGCAGGTCGACGATGAGGTAGTCGAGCTCGCCCCACTCGACGTCGTCGATGAACTGCGTGACCGCGCGGCCGACCATCGGGCCGCGCCACGCGACCGCCATGTCGTCCTGGATCATGAAGCCCATGGAAACACAGCGGATGCCGTGCGCTTCGGCCGGCACGATCTTCGACGCCGCATTGACCGTCGGCTTGGTGCCGCGCAGCCCGAGCAGGATCGGCACGCTGGGTCCGTACATGTCCGCATCGAGCAGCCCGACCTTCGCGCCGGCCTGCGCGAGCGCGACCGAGAGGTTGACGGCGACCGTGGACTTGCCGACGCCGCCCTTGCCTGCGCCGACGCCGATGATGTGACGGATCTTGTTCAACTTCGTCGCAGAGTCCGGCGGATCCGCCTCCAGCCGCAGCGCAATGCTGCCGATGCCCGGCAGCGCGTCGAGGGCCGCGAGCACCTGGGTGCGCAGCAGCTCCTTGTGCGGCGTGGCCGGCGAGGTGAGCGCGATGCGCAGCGAGACGTCGCCGTCCGCAACGGACAGATCCCGCACCAGATCCAACGTCACCAGATCGGCGCCGAGATCCGGCTCCTGCACCGCGCTGAGCGCCTTGCGAACATCGTCTGCCGTCAACTTGGCCATGGCCTGCCTCCGCGCTGGGATTGTCGTCGGGCGGAGGTATACGGACCGACTCGGTCCGTGTCAAACCGCGCAATCCGGTTGACACCGGCGGAGGCGCGTCGTAATGTGCGACTGGTTTGGTCGGACATGTAATCGCCCCAGCAACGGGCGACTGCGCGACCGAGGCCAGGATAGCGGCCGCGCCCCAAGGGGCGCAAGAGGAAAGAGACCGTGCTTCGCCTGTCCAAGAAAGCGGATTATGGCCTCGTGGCGCTCAAGGCCCTGGGTGCGCTCGGCCCGGACGAGTCGATCTCGGCGCGCGAACTGGCCGTGCGCAACAGCCTGCCCGCCGATCTGACGCCCAAGGTGCTGGCGCGGCTGGCGCAAGCCGGGCTGGTCGAGGCAAGCATGGGCAAGATGGGCGGTTACCGCCTGGTGCGCAGCCTGGACGACATCACGGTCGCCGAAGTGGTGCGCATCCTGGACGGCGAGTCGCACATCTCCGCGTGCGCGGACGGCGATGGCCACTGCCAGCGCTTCGCGGAGTGCAACATCAAGAATCCGCTCGATAATCTCAACCGCGAAGTGCTCAAGGTGCTGGACCGGATGACGCTCGCCCAACTGTAGGCGGCCCCAGTAGAAGAACAGCGAGGCAGCATGTCCGTCAAACTCCCGATCTACATGGACAATCACGCGACGACCGCGGTCGATCCGCGCGTGCTCGAAGCGATGTTGCCCTACTTCACGACGATCTACGGCAACGCCGCGTCGAAGACGCATGTGTTTGGCCGGCAGGCGGAAGAGGGCGTGGACCTGGCGCGCGAGCAGCTGGCGCGCATCATCGGCGCGTCGAGCAAGGAAATCGCTTTCACTTCGGGCGCTACGGAGAGCGACAACCTGGCCATCAAGGGCGCGGCGCACATGCTGCGCAGCACAGGCAAGGACCACCTCATCACGGTGCGCACGGAGCACAAGGCGGTGCTCGACTCGCACATGGCCTTGGAACGCGAAGGGTTTCGCGTGACCTACCTGGGCGTGGGCAAGGACGGGCTGCTGTCGCTGGACGAGCTGCGCGCGGCGATGACGCCGGAGACGCTGCTGGTCTCGGTCATGGCGGTGAACAACGAGATCGGCGTCGTGCAGCCGCTCGAGCAGATCGGCGCGCTGTGCCACGAGAAGGGTGCGCTGTTCTTCTGCGATGCCGCGCAAGCCGTTGGCAAGATTCCAATCGACGTCGAAGCGATGCACATCGACCTGCTCGCCTTCACGGCGCACAAGATGTACGGCCCCAAAGGCGTCGGCGCTTTGTACGTGCGGCGCAAGAACCCGCGCGTCCGGCTCGAGCCGATGATGCACGGCGGCGGGCACGAGCGCGGGCTGCGCTCCGGCACGCTGGCGGTGCCGCTGATTGTCGCGTTCGGCAAGGCGGCGGAGCTGGCGCAGGCGGAGCTGCCGGAGGAGTCCGCGCGAATCCTCAAGCTGCGCGAGCGCTTGCACCAGGGCATCACCTCGCAGCTGGAGCACGTGTACCTCAACGGGCACGGGGCGCTGCGCATGCCGGGCAACCTGAACCTGTCCTTCGCCTACGTCGAAGGCGAGTCTTTGCTGATGGGAATCAGCGACATCGCTGTGTCGTCGGGCTCGGCGTGCACGTCGGCGTCGCTCGAGCCGAGCTACGTGCTCAAGGCGCTGGGCGTGAACGAAGAGCTGGCGCACACGTCTATTCGCTTTGGAATCGGGCGCTTCAACACCGAGGAAGAGATCGATTACACCATCCGGCGCGTCGTCGAGGTCGCCACGCGGCTGCGCGACATGTCGCCGCTGTGGGAGATGGTGCAGGAAGGCATTGATTTGTCGAAGATCACGTGGGCTGGGCACTGACAGTCGGTTTCCTGCAAGGACGCCAAGGAGTTTCCAAATGGCATACAGCGACAAGGTCCTGGATCACTACAACAATCCGCGCAACGTCGGCTCGCTGCCCAAGTCGGATCCGACGGTGGGCACCGGCGTGGTCGGCGCGCCGGAGTGCGGCGATGTCATGAAGTTGCAGATCAAGGTCAACGCGGCGGGAGTCATCGAGGACGCGCGCTTCAAGACCTTCGGCTGCGGCTCGGCCATCGCGTCGTCCTCGCTGGCGACCGAGTGGGTCAAGGGCAAGACCGTGGAAGAAGCCGCGAACCTGCGCAACACGGACATCGTGCAGGAGCTGAACCTGCCGCCGATCAAGATCCACTGTTCGGTGCTGGCGGAGGATGCGATCCGCGCGGCGCTGGCGGACTACAAGGCCAAGCAGAAGGCATAGAGGAGGAGCAACCATGGTATCCATCAGCGAAAGTGCCGTCCGTCGCTTGACCGAAGTCGCCTCGGAGAACGGCGTGGAGCTCGTCGGCGTGCGCGTCGGCGTCACCGGCGGCGGCTGTTCGGGCCTGTCCTATGTGCTCGACTTCGAGAGCGAGCCGCGCCTGGGCGACCGCATCTTCGGCGAAAACCCCAAGATCTTCGTGGATCGCAAGAGCCTCGTGTTCCTCAGCGGCACGACGCTCGACTTCGAAGGCGGCCTGAACGGCAAGGGCTTCGTGTTCCAGAACCCGAACGCCAAGTCGAGCTGCGGTTGCGGCTCCTCCTTCTCTGCGTGAGGCCCGCGGTGACCGTGCTCCACGACACGACCTTGCAGCCAGGAACGCCGGGGCCCTCGGCGCCGCTGCGGCCGTGGGTGCTGGACGACCGCGGCCACGTCGACCTCGAACGGACCGGGACGCCTGATCATTTCGCGGTGCTCGGCTTGCCGCGGCGGCTCGGGCTGGACACGGACCACCTCGACGTCACGTTTCGCAGCCTCGTGCGCGGCCTACACCCCGACCGCTTTGCCGTGCACGGACCGGCCGCGGTGGCGCGGGCGCAGTGGCACACGTCGCTGGTGAACGACGCCTACCGGACGCTGCGCAACTTCGACAGGCGCGTCGCCTATGTGCTCGAGCTTGCTGGCGATCTCCGGGAGGAGCGCTACCAGCCGCCCGCCGAGCTGCTGGTCCACGTCTTCGAACTGAACGAAGCCATCGACGCGATGCAGGACGCGCGCGACGAGGGCGATGCCGAGGCAGCGGCGCAAGCGGAGCGAGACGTCCGCGAAGCGACTGCCACCATTCGCGAATCGCGAGCAGAGGTGACCGCGCGCCTGGTGGCGGCGGCGGCGGACTGGGACGCGGCGCAGGCAGCGTCGGAGCAGGCCGGAGCAGAGCTTCCCGCGCTGGCCCAGGCGCGCACGGCGTTGCGCGCCGGACTCGGGCACGCCCGCTACCTCGACAACCTGCTGACTCGCCTTGACTTTTCCGCCACGCAGTGATCCACGCGGCGCCGTAACGCGCCTGCTTTGTTTGACAGTGATCCACGCGGCGCCGTAACGCGCCTGCTTTGTTTGACAGTGATCCACGCGGCGCCGTAACGCGCCTGCTTTGTTTGCCTGAGAGGCCCATGCGCATCCACATCGCCGCCAGCAGCCCAGCACCGAAGAGCGACACGCGCGCCACCGTCGGCATCGATCTCGGCACCACCAACAGCCTGGTCGCCTTTGTCGGCGAGGACGGCACGCCGCACGTCATCTCCGGCCCGGACGGCCCGCTCGTCCCGTCCGTCATCGCGTTCGGCAAGGACGGCGAGCTGGAGTGCGTCGGTTGCCCGGCCAACGCGCGCCTGTGCGAGTACCCCGACCGCACCATCTACTCGGTCAAGCGCATGATGGGCCGCGGCGCCGAAGAGGTCGTCGCGGAACTGGGCATGCTGCCTTATCAAGTCCACCGCAGCGCCGGGTCCTCGGCCGTGCGCATCGAGGTATGCGGCCGCCGCTTCACGCCGCCGGAGCTGAGCGCCTTCGTGCTGCGCGAGCTCAAGCACCGCGCGGAAGTGGCGCTCGGCAAGCCCGTGGAGCGCGCCGTCATCACGGTGCCCGCCTACTTCAACGACGCGCAGCGCCAAGCGACCAAGGACGCGGGGCGGCTCGCGGGCCTCGAAGTGCTGCGCATCGTCAACGAGCCGACCGCGGCGGCGCTGGCGTACGGCCTCGACAAGCGCCCGCAAGGCCGCATCGCCGTGTATGACTTCGGCGGCGGCACCTTCGACGTCTCGATTCTGCAGCTGCACGCCGGCTTGACCGAAGTGCTGTCCACGGGGGGCGATACGCACTTGGGCGGCGATGACATCGACCAGCTCATGGTGGCGACCATCGCCAGCCAGCTGGCGGACGCCGGCATCGACGTGCGCGGCCAGCTGGAGCTGGTGCAGCGGCTGCGCCAGGCGGCGATCGCCCTCAAGATTGCGCTGTCGGATGCCGACAAGGCCAGCGTTCAAGTGGACTTGCGCCCGCTGCGCCAGGAGCCGCTGCAGCTGGAGTGGCAACGCGCCGACTTGGAGCAGCTCATTGCCCCGATCGTCGAGCGCACGCTGGCGCCGTGCCGCCAGGCCTTGCGCGACGCGGGCTTGCAGCCGAGCGACATCGACGAAGTGGTGATGGTCGGCGGCTCGACGCGGATTCCGCTGGTGCGCCAGCGCGTGCAGGACCTGTTCGGCCGGCCGCCGCATGTGGAGATCGACCCGGATCAGGTGGTTGCGCTCGGCGCTGCGCTGCAGGCGGACATCATGACCACCGGGCGGCGCGACATGCTGCTGCTCGACGTGACGCCGCTGTCGCTGGGCATCGAGACGGTGGGCGGCGTCGTTTCCAAAATCATTCAGCGAAACAGCAGCATTCCTGCTTCGGCGACCGAGGAGTTCACGACGTCGGTCGACAACCAGACCGGCGTGGTGCTGCACGTGCTGCAAGGCGAGCGCGAGCTGGTCGCCGATTGCCGCAGCCTCGCGCGCTTCATCATTCCGGTGGCGCCCATGCCGGCGGGCTTGCCGCGCGTGGCGGTGACGTTCCTCATCGACGCCAACGGGATCCTGCACGTGACCGGCCGCGACGTGCGCAGCGGCACCGAAAAGACCATCGAAGTCAAGCCGAGTTACGGGCTGTGCGACGAGGAAGTCGTGCGCATGTTGACCGAAGCCTTCGACCACGCCGAGACGGACATCGCCAGGCGGCAGTTCATCGACGCGCGCAGCGAGGCGCAGCAGGTCATCCACGCGACGGAAGTGGCGCTGGCTGGATCGGCTCGGGCTCTGATCGACGACGACGAGATTGACGAAATCAATGGTGAACTCGCAAGCCTGCGCGCGTCGCTGGCCACCGAGCACGCCGAGCCCGTGCGCGCCGCGCTGGCGCGCCTGAACCAGGCGACGCTGCACCTGGCCGAAGTCGCATTGGCGGGCGCCCTGAACGCCGCCGTGCAGAACCCCGCAGTCGAAGAAGCTTTGTCCCACGGCCCCGATCCCGCCGCTTCCAAGCCGCACCACGGCCCCCGCCTTTCCTGATCCTGCCCCGGAGGACCTTATGCGAGTCACCAAAGAGCGCATCGAGCGTGCCCGCGACGCCTACCGCGTCTGCCGCCTGTGCCCGCGCGACTGCGGCGCCGACCGCACCGCCGGACCCACCGGCACCTTCTGCCGCTTGGGCACGGAAGGCTATGTCTACAAGCAGTTGCTCTCGTTCGGCGAGGAGGCGGAGCTGGTCCCGACCTGGCTCATCGACCTCGGCGGCTGTTCGCTGCGCTGCCTGTTCTGCACGGAGTGGGGCCATGTCAACGAGCCCGACGCCGCGCCGGCCATCTCGCTCAAGCCCGAATGGTTCTCCGCGCTTGTGCGGCGGCGCAAGCTGCAGGGCGCGCGCACCGTCAGCTTTGTCGGCGGCGATCCGACCGTGAGCCTGCTCGCGGTGCTCGAAGCCCTGGGCGGCGTGCCGGACATCGACTGGCTGCCCGTTGTCTGGAATTGCAACGGCTTGATGAGCGACGCCGCGCTGGACCTGCTGGACGGCGTCGTCGCCAGCTACGTCGTCGACTTGAAGTTCGGCAACGACGACTGCGCGGCGCGGCTGGCGGCGGGCGCGGGCGTGCACAAGCGCTCGGAGCTGGAGCGGACCTTGAACGCGGCGGCGGCGCAGGGCAAGAAGAGGCCGGAGAGCGAGCACTTCCTGCCGCCGCTCATCGTTCGCCACCTGGTGATGCCGGGACACGTGGACTGCTGCACCAAACCGACGCTGGATTGGCTGGCGGCGGACTATCCGGATGCCGTGGTGAACGTGATGACGCGCTATGTGCCGGGTGGGCCCGCGGCGGAACAGTCCTTCGTGACGGCGCCGTCGCTCGGGCGGCTGGCGACCGAGGACGAGCGCAACGCTGCGGTGGACATGGCGCGCAACCGGCCGCTGAGGCTGCTGATTGACGGGCACGCGGCCTAGTGGGGCGAACCCAGAGTTCACACGACTAGCTCAATTGGCGATGCAGGCGCCGAGCTGCTGCTTGCACTGCGCCGCAAGGCACTGATCCTGGCAGGCTTTGTCGCCGTTGCACTGCGGCACGCAGACCGTCTGCACGCAACTCCAGAGCGCGTCGAGCACGGTGACGGCACTCGGGCTTGCCTGTCCGATGCAGGCATTGCTGCAGGTGTCGACGCCGTTGCACGCCCCGCTGCAGGACAGGGTCTCGGCGCAGCTCGCCTGGCCGGTGCCGTCGCCATAGCAGGCCGCGAGCAGCGGAATGCAAGTCTGCGTCTGCGGTTGCGTCACGCAGCCGATGAGCCCGGCGAACTGCTGCTGCGCCGTCGGCGAGGCGGTGGCGAGGCAGCTGACGGCGATCGACCACATCTTGCCCTTGATGTCCGGGGCGTTGGAGCAGGCGAACGTGTCCGCGCAGCTCGCCGTGCCGCTGGCGCCGTTGGCGATGCAGGAGAAGAACTGGTTGGCGCAGTACTTGCCGATGCAGTTCTCCAGGCACTTGTCGTTGCTGACCGTTGCGCACATGGGCGAACAGACGGCCTTTTCGCATTCGGCGAGCGGCGCGAAGCGGTAGTTGGCGTAGACCGAGCCGGCGTTCTGCATCGAGGCGACGCAGTCCGGCAAGGCGTTCGGGCCGCATTTGTCCTTCTGGTACAGGTACATCTCGGAGCAGCTGGCCAGCGCGCCAGCGTTGATGTCGACGCCCGGCGGCACGACGAGGTCCTCGTAGCCCTGCCAATCCGGGCTGTTCACGTCGATGCTCACGCCGGCATCCGGCCCCACGGACGCGTCAGGCGCATCCACGGGCACGAGATCCGACAGCCACGCGTCGGGGTAGACCCAGGCATCGTCCACGGCGATGCCGTCGGGCTGCCAGACGTCGCTGGCGAAGCCGTCCGCAGCGGTCCAGGCATCGTCCGGGTAGACCCAGCCATCGCTGACCGTCGCGCCGTCCGTGGCAACCCAGGCGTCGCCGACGCCACCGGCATCGCCGGCCGTCCAACTGTCGAAGCCGACCCAGGTTTCGCCGCCAGCCCAGGCGTCGCCGCCAGACGCGTCCCACGGGGCCAAGCCAACATCGACCGTCACGGCATCGGCGCCTGAGCTCGCGCTGCCGTCCGGCTGCGCCGTCGCATCGGAAACGGAGGCGTCATCGACGGTCGCCGTGCCATCGCCCGGCGTGAACACGGAGTCCGCGCCGCCTTCCACGACGTCCGGGCCGGCCAGCGCATCGGCCGTCGGCGGCGGCCATGTCTCCCAAGTCTTGATTCCAGCGTCGGTCTTGGACACTGCCGCCACATCGGCAGGGGCGCCAGGCGCCGCCGGCAGCAGGACCGGCCGCTCGACGTCGCCCGTGTTCCAATCGGTGCAGGACGCCAGCGAGGCAGCCGTCAGCGCGATCGCAAGAAGATGCCGAACCATGGGCTTGCCGAAGCGGAACCGCCGCAGGCGCATCTTACGTTGCCCTTCGCGGAGATGCCACCAGTCTGCCAGCGACTACAGCTCGCCGACCTTGACCGTGCCGCGGCCGCGCTCGCGCCCGGTCTTCTTCTCCGAAGCGGCCTCGAACTGGCGCGTGACCTTGTCGATCGCGCCGTCGACGGCCTTGAGCATGACCGGCTCGCGCTCCTTGCCGACGATGTCCGGCGTACCGTGCACGGTCACGCAGGCGTCGAAATCCGCGGTGCCCTCTTCGAGCGTCACGCGCACGACGAGCGGCTTGCCCAAGCGCTGCTCCAGCTTCTCGAGCTTCTTGGCCACGTGGCGCTGCAGGAACGCCTCGGTGTCCGCATTCTTGTCATCCACAACCAGCTTGGCCACGACCGTCAATTCCATGATTCGCCTCCATCACATCCGCAGCGCGCCGGCGCGGCTGGACAAAAGTCCAACCCGCGGCACCCGCGAGAAAGTTCGCAGCCCCGCCTACGCCACATCAAAGGCGCAATCGGTACCCTCGTCAAGCTATCTGGCCTATCCAACGAGCCAGTTCTGGCGGCCGTTGAGCAGCGCCTGCAGGTCCGCCTTCTTCTGCGCCTGCTGGTCCTGCACCTGCTCGTTGATCAGCTGGTCGAACACCGGACGGCGCACCGCCCGCATGACGCCAATCGGCACCGGGAAAGCCGGGTACTCCATGCGCGACAGGAGGAACGTGCGCGTCGGATCCTCGTCGTGCGCGTCGTGGACCCACAGATCCGCTTCGGTCACGCCGTTCTCGCCGAGGGTCA
>CAIXAA010000216.1 GCA_903917305.1 uncultured Myxococcales bacterium
ACCACGAGGGCCTGATCACGGACGGCGAGCGGTACAACACGGTGGTCGACACGTGGTCGGACGCCACGGAGAAGATCGCCAAGGCGATGATGAAGGGCATTTCGACCCGCAAGATCACCGACCCGATCACGGGCGAGATCAAGGAGTCGAAGTCCCTCAACTCCGTGTTCATCATGGCCGACTCCGGCGCGCGTGGTTCGGCGCAGCAGATGCGGCAGCTGGCCGGTATGCGTGGCCTGATGGCCAAGCCTTCCGGCGAGATCATCGAGACGCCGATCACCGCGAACTTCCGCGAAGGCCTCTCGGTGCTGCAGTACTTCATCTCGACGCACGGCGCCCGCAAGGGTCTGGCGGACACGGCGCTCAAGACCGCCAACTCCGGCTACCTGACGCGCCGCCTCGTCGACGTCGCCAACGACGCGGTCATCACGGAAGTGGACTGCGGCACGCTGGACGGCATCGAGATGGACGCGCTGGAAGAGGGCGGCGAAATCATTCAGCCCTTGGCCGACCGTATCCTCGGCCGCGTGGCGCTCGAAGACATCGTCGATGGCGAGGGCAACGTGCTCGTCGAGGCCGACCAGGTCATCGACGAGACGCTGGTCAAGAACATCGAGGATGCGCACCTGCGCAAGGTCAAGATCCGCTCGGTGCTCACCTGCCGCAGCCAGACCGGCATCTGCGTGCTGTGCTACGGCCGCGACCTGGCGCGCGGCCGCATGGTCAACATCGGCGAAGCGGTGGGCGTCATTGCGGCGCAGTCCATCGGCGAGCCGGGAACGCAGCTCACGATGCGGACGTTCCACGTCGGTGGTACGGCGTCGACGTCGCGCGATCTGCCGCAGCACCGCACGCCGGTGGACGGCATCATCAAGTTCCGCGAGCTGCCGCTGGTCGACCCGGGCGATGGACGGGGCAAGGTGGCGGTGGCGCGTGGTCACATTCTCGTGACGCTTCCGGGCGTTCCCGAGGATCGCTGCCCGGCGTTCGCGATTCAGTCCGGCTCGACGGTCAAGGTCGTCGACGGTCAGACCGTCAAGAAGAACGACCTGCTGTGCGAGTGGGACTCGTCCTTCTCGCCGATCCTCACGCACTTGGGCGGCAGGGTGAAGCTGCTCGACGTCGACGAAGGTCTGACGATGAAGGAGCAGACCGACGAGACGACCGGCCTGGCGCAGAAGTTCATCATCGATTCCAAGGATCCGTCGGCGCGTCCGCGCGTGGCGATCCTCGGTCCCGATGGCGAGATGCTGCGCAATGACCGCACCGGTGCGCTCGCGCAGTACAACCTGCCGGTGGGCTCGAACCTTGTCGTGCAGGACGACGCCATCGTGCGTCCGGGCGACATCCTCGCGAAGATGGCGCGCGACACGGCCAAGACCAAGGACATCACGGGCGGTCTGCCGCGCGTGGCGGAGCTGTTCGAGGCCCGCAAGCCCAAGGACTTCGCGGTCATGTCGGAAGTGGACGGCATCGTCTCCTTCGGCAAGGCCTTGAAGGGCAAGCAGCGCGTGCTCGTGACGCCGGAGTTCGGCCAGCAGCGCGAGTACCTGATCGGCAAGGGCAAGCACTTCACGGTGGCCGAAGGCGACCGCGTGCGCGCCGGCGACCCGCTGATGGACGGCCCGCTCAACCCGCACGACATCTTGCACGTGCTCGGCATCGAGGCGCTCGCCAAGTACCTGGTCGACGAAATCCAAGAGGTCTACCGTCTGCAAGGCGTGCGCATCAACGACAAGCACATCGAGGTCGTGGTGCGGCAGATGCTGCGCTGGGTGCGCGTCACCAAGACGGGCAACACCAACTTCATGGTGGACCAGCAAGTGCTCAAGTTCCGCTTTGACGAGGAGAATCAGCGCGTCATGGGCGACGGCGGCAAGCCGGCGTCGGGCGAGCCGCTGCTGCTCGGCATCACCAAGGCGAGCTTGTCGACCGAGTCGTGGATCTCGGCGTCTTCCTTCCAGGAGACGACCAAGGTGCTGACGGAAGCCGGCTTGGGCGCCAAGCACGACCACCTGGCGGGCTTGAAGGAGAACGTCATCATGGGTCGCCTGATCCCGGCCGGCACCGGCCTGACGGCGTATCCGACGATGGAGATCGAGGTCGGCACCGAGAGCACGACGGGTCTCGAGACCATCGGCTACGCGGGCGTCTAGCTCTAGAAGATAGCGATAGGACAAGCAAAGCCCCCGGTTGGTTCGTCCAGCCGGGGGCTTTGTGCTTTTGCGCTGGCGCGGGATTCTGATCCGGTTCCGGTTCCGGTTCCGGTTCCGGTTCCGGTTCCGGTTCCGGTTCCGGTTCCGGTTCCGGCCCCAGCCCCGGGTTCGCCAACGTCAGCATCTGGGCGAATCCGGCCGCCTGCGGCGTCCGGACCGGGTGCTAGTCGCTGCGCTCCCCGAGCCCGCCGCGCGGGCTCGGCACTGCGTGTGACGCCCCCTTTCGCAGTCGACCAAGGGTCTTGCGCGCCAGCGCCAAAAACACCAACGCCCCGGGGATCTTGCGATCCCCGGGGCGCCGGCTCAACTCTCTAGCGAACTACTTGCAGGTCGCCGCGCACACCTTCGAGCCCGGAATGTCCTTGCCCTTGGCGTCCTTGGCCGCGACGCACTTGGCGCCGCCGTCCGTACCGGCGCAGTCGGCGTCGGTCGCGCAGGGCGGGGCGCACTTGCCGGCCGTGCACTTGTAGCCGCCGGTGCACTCGAAGTCCTCGGTGCAGGGCAGGCAGGACTTCTTCTTCAAGCACAGCGGGACGATGCCCGCCTTGGAGGCATCCTTGCGCGGGATGCGCATGTGGTTGGTGTCGCAGATCATGCCGTCATTGCTGCCGCAATCGGCGTTCGTGTTGCAGAGCGCCGTGCAATAGCCGAGCTGCGCGCCCTTGGCGTCGACACCGGCATCCGGCTCGCAGCCCAGGCCCGCAGCGCACTCTTCCGGATCCGTCGCGGCGGGGTTCGGATTGCAGGCCGCACCGACCGCCTTGGTCGGCGCCGGCGTCGGCAGCAGCGTGCAGCGGTACTCAATCGTCACCGCCTTGTCCGGACCGGTCGCGATCGGGAACGGCGTGCAAGCCTCGCCCGCCGCCGTGCACTTCTTGGTCGCAGCGCAGTCCGCCAGGGTCGACGCAGCGTCGAGCGGGATGCAGAGCGGCATGTACAGGTCGTCGTACGCCGTCAGCGTTCCGGCCCACGCCCAGAAGTACGAGGTGCAGACGTTCTTGTAGGCCGTCGTGCCGATCGTGGTCTTCTCGGGGCAGGTGGCGCCGCCGTTGCACAGGTCGACGCACACGCCCGGCTGCTTGGCGCCGGTCGTCTGGTTGGTCGTGCCCAGGCAGATGCCCGACTTGCACAGCGCGCCGCCGGCCATCTCGCCGCACGCCTCGCCGTCATTCTTCATGTTCGCCTCGGGGGCGATGCACAGGCCGCTCGTCGTGTACGCGGTGATCGGCGCCGACGGCGTCGTCGCGTTGGGCAGGCTGACCGTGGTCTCCCACGGGCGGCAGTAGTTCGACGCGGCGTCCGTGCAGTCCTTCGAGGACGCGCAAGCGCCCTTGGCCGCCGGCATCGGGTTGCAGGACTTGAACGGCAGGAAGGCATCGTACTTGTTGTCTGCCGGCACGGTCAGGTCGATGGGAGCTTCCTCGACGGTGCACTTCATGTTCGCCGCGCACTCCGCGTCCGTGGCGCACTGGCTGCCGCAGTAGCCGCCATTGCACCAGGTCGTGTCCGCGCAGGTCGGCAGGGCCGACGGCGTCGCGCTGTCCGGGAACGGATTGCAGGCCGCACCCGCCGCGGCGCCGCCGACGGTCTTGCGCACGCAGCCCGAGTCCCAGCCCGGCATCTTGACCTTGGTCGGATCGGTCGGATCCGGGTCGCCATCGGGGCTGTTCACGCCGTTGTAGTACAGGTGGCAGTAGAACGCGGGGTCGCCGCAGTCCTTGTCGAGCGAGCAGGACTTGGGCAGGCAGACGTCGAACGTCGGCTGGGTCGGGTCACCGAAGATGTCCTGGCCCTTCTTGCACGCCCAGCCGCCGCAATCGGCGTCGGTCTTGCAGAACGCGATGCAGCCCGCGCCGCCGCAGAAGCCGCCCTGGCACACGGCGATGGCGCCCTTGTTGATGTCCTCGTTGCAGGTCATCGAAGCCGTGGCGCCGACGGAGCCGTTCGGATTCTTGAACTTCGGCGCGCACATCTGGTTGTACACACCGCCGATGAACTTGAGGTAGCAGGCTTCCGTGGCGGGGCAGTCGGCGTCCGCCTTGCAGAGCTTGAAGTTCGTGCCCGCCTGGCAGTACTGGATGGACTGGCCGGCCTGGACCTGCGCGGCCGAGAGCAGCTCGGTGCAGGACATGGAGGAACCCGCGGGGCCATCGGTCGCGCCGGTGCAATCGGACGTGGCGCCCGGATCCTCGATGCTGTCCGCACCGTCGGCGCCGGTGGCGTTGTTCTTCTTGTCGGTCGCGATGACGCAGGTCTGCGAGCAGTAGCCGTCAAAGCAAAGGTTGGAGTCGCACTGCGCGTTGACGCAGTCGCGGTAGGTCTGGATGGCCGGGTCGCCCGTCGCCGCGCCGGACGGATAGGAACCGCAGGTCTTGTCCGGGCCGCACGCCTCGCCGAACTTCTTCTTGACGACCACGACCTTGTCGACGCACTTGTTCGCGGTGCACTGCTTGCCCGTGGCGCAACCGCCGCAGGACGTCGGGCAGCCGGCGACGAAGCCGCAGCTCGCGCCCTTGTCGGCGCAGCACTGGTTGGTCGTCGCGTCACCGGTGGAGGGGGCGTCGGTCTTGACGACGTCGCCCGGGGTGACCACGTCGGGTGTCGTGGTGATGTCCTTGCCGATGACGACGTCGGCGGGCGGGGTGCCCGTGCTGCTCGCCGTCGTGCCGCAGGCGCTGAGCACCAGCAAACACAGGCTCAACGCCAGGAAGGGAATGTGAAGCTTCATCAATGATCTCCGGATCCAGCCTGGGCTGGGCGTGGCGCGTTGGCCGGTCAGCGTGCGAAGGAACGGCTCAGTCAGCGAGGCGCACACGCACGCAAAAAAGACGCGAGAAGATACCGAGGTACGCTTGTGCCGTCAAGCTCCCGGCGGGGGCCAGGAAGCCGCTACGCGACTGGAAAAAGCGTGCGGTTGTCCAGCAGGCGCGTGCGGCCGAAGAACGCCGCAACCAGGGCCCGCGCCGGACGATCCAGCTGCGCCAGCGGCTCGAGCGTGGCGGCATCGACGACCGCGGCGTAGTCGATCTTGCCCCCCGCCGCCGCAATGTCCGCTGCAATTTCAGCCCCCAACGCTTGGGCGTCGCGCGCGCCGGCCTGCACGCGCGCCTGGGCTTGCGTCAGCGCCCGCGAGATCGCCAGCGCCCGCAACCGTTCATCGGCGCTCAGGTAGACGTTGCG